>NZ_JAOQJN010000012.1:0-61653 GCF_025567085.1 Bovifimicola ammoniilytica
TTTTGGAAATCGTTTACACGATGTTCGCTGAAAATTTTTAGAATTTTCAGGGTTGGATTTATGTTACTGTTCAGTTATCAATGTTCATTTCTTCGAACTTTTAAAATCTGTTATCTTTATGATTCCCGACTTCAAATGTTCGTTTTGTCCTCTCTGCTCTTTAGCAGTAGAACTTCTCAATAATATCATACTTCGTTGTGTTTGTCAACAACTTTTTTGATTTATTTTTTTGTCGTTGTTGTGAATGTCTTACTGTCTCACAAGCGACTTGAATATATTATCACTATGGTTTGGTTTTGTCAACAACTTTTTTTAACTTTTTTTGACTTTTTTTCATTTTATAGAATTCTTTTTATTCCAACATATTTTTTATTATTAATACTTTGTATTATTAGAGTAATTTACCCTCTTAACATGCTAAGTCTTTCAATTAAGTCTTATTATCTTATCAACTTTTTGATTATATAAATATTTTTTCACATTTTTTTCATACAATGTACATTTTTTCATCATATTTATCTTTTAGTATATATAGTATCAAAAGTAATTTACTTTTGAGCATTTTTCTTTTTCATATTTTTCCTATATTTCATTAATATTTTTTAGATACGTGCTACAGAATGAAATAATAGGTTTTGAAAAAATTATATTTCTTTTTTATATTTCCTTTTTTATATAATTTTTTCATTTTCTCCTTATACATTGTTTATACCAATACATTTTCGTTGCGGTATACATTACATTTTCCTCATCGTTGTAATGTTAAAAAAATAAGTGTCTCATTATCCGGACACTTATTTTTTTAATCTTTCTATATAATATTTTCTTATCCATAACGTTATATTGTTTTGTTTATATCAAACTAATAGCCTCTGCGATGTTTTTAACTCCGATAAGTTTTATATTATGTTTATTCTGTATGCCATCTAGCGATGCCTGTGGCAATATACATATCCCGAAGCCTAACTTGGCTGCCTCTGCAATTCTTTGTTCTGCCATACTTACAGCTCTTACCTCACCCGATAATCCTACTTCACCAAATACAATTGTCTTGCTATCAATTACACTATTTTTATAACTTGACACGATTGCCATAATAATTCCCAAATCTAATGCAGGTTCGTTTAATTTTATTCCTCCTGCAATATTTACATAGGCATCGCAATCATTTATCTGAATTCCGATGCGCTTCTCTAATACTGCCATAAGCAGATTTACCCTGTTGAAATCAGTACCTGCCGCTGTTCTTCTTGGTATTCCGAAATTTGTTCTACATACTAATGCCTGTATCTCAATAAGTATTGGTCTGGTTCCTTCTATTGAGCACGCAATTACAGAACCTGATGCGCCCTCTGGTTTTCCATTCAGCATAAATTCTGATGGGTTTTTTACTTCGTTTAATCCATTTTCATGCATTTCAAATACACCTATTTCATTTGTAGAACCAAACCTGTTCTTTACACCTCTTAATATTCTATATGCTGCGTGTCTGTCACCCTCGAAATAGAGAACAGTATCAACCATATGCTCAAGAACTCTTGGTCCTGCCACTACACCCTCTTTTGTAACGTGTCCTACAATGAATATTGTTATAGACAGCTTTTTAGCCAGCTGCATAAATACATTGGTAGACTCTCTTACCTGACTTACGCTGCCCGGTGCTGATGAAATGTCATTTTTAAACATAGTCTGTATTGAATCAATCACTACTACATCAGGACTAAACTTTTTAATTATCTCTTCTATTATATCTAAATCTGTTTCACATAGAAGTGTCAAGCCATCTTTAAATTCTCCAATTCTGGTTGCTCGTATCTTAATCTGTTTTAATGATTCTTCTCCTGAAACATATAATATGTTTTTACCGTATTCACTAAGATTCCTACATACCTGTAATAATAGTGTAGATTTACCAATTCCAGGGTCGCCGCCTACAAGTATCAGAGAACCTTTCACGATACCTCCACCAAGCACTCTGTCTAGTTCCTCCATACCTGTTTTCGTTCTGTCCTCATTATCTAATGAAATATCTGATAACTGTGTCGGAGTCGGAATATCAGCAATTGTCCTTACAACACTGTTACATTTCTTAATAACCGGTTCTTCAACAAATGTATTCCATTCTCTGCAACCTGGGCATTGTCCTAACCACTTTGAGGACTCGTATCCACACTCCTTACAGAAAAATATACTTCCTTTTGTCTTTCCTGCCATATATAATCCTTTCGTTTTAAATACTAAACCTATGTAAAATTAAAACCTGCCACATATCATATGCGGCAGGCCTCTTGTATACAAATTATTCTTTTACTAATCTTACTTTTGATGTTTCACCTTTATTAATTTCTACACTTATTACTAATTTCCCGCCAAGATTTGCTGTTACCTTACCTACATTTATATCATTTACATATACTTTATATGTTGCACCATCTTCAGCTTCTACTGTAATCTGTGCATCATCTTCACCTTCAATCGTGAAGCATACTTCTGTATCTGATTCATAGAAATTATTAACTGCTGTTCCTGGAACTGATTCATATACGAACATTCCATTTCTCTCTAACTTAGTTATCTCTTTAAAGGTTTTGACTTTATACATATCACCTTTGTGTTCAAAGTCTGATAATTTAGACTTCTCTCCTAACTCATAGTTACCAAAACTAAGTGTTCCATCTGCCTCTGCACGCAATAATTCTTTTACTACTGACATACTATATCCTCCTGCATTTTGTGTATTTTTATTTTATCTTGTTACCAGATACTTCAAATTTCAGTTTTTTGCCACTTACACCTATACTTACTTCGTCACCACTTTTAACATTGCCATCTAATATTTCTTCTGCTAGTTTATCTTCTATCATAGTCTGGAGTTTACGTCTAAGTGGTCTGGCACCATACTTCTTGTCAAAGCTTTCATCTATTATAACATTTTTTGCCGCTCCGGACACCTTAATTTTTATATTAAGCTGTTTTTCTGCACGGTCATAAATCTCATTAAGCATAATATTTAATATCTGCTTCATATTCTCTTTCTGCAATGAATGGAATACAATTATTTCATCAATTCTGTTAAGGAGTTCAGGCTTAAATAATTCTTTTATTTCTTCCATAACACCTTTCTTCATTAATTCATAATTCTTCTCTTCACTTACATCTGTTACAAATCCTAAATGCTTTGGCTCTATTATCTTCTGAGCACCAACATTTGAAGTCATTATGATGACTGTATTCTTAAAATCAACTTTCCGTCCTGTACTGTCTGTAATATGTCCTTCGTCGAGAATCTGTAATAATACATTGAATACATCGGGATGTGCTTTCTCTATTTCATCAAATAATATTACTGAATAAGGATTTCTTCTTACTCGTTCACTTAATTGTCCACCATCATCATATCCAACATAGCCAGGTGGTGAACCAATCAACTTAGAAACGCTGTGTTTCTCCATATATTCCGACATATCTACTCTTATCATAGAGTTCTCGTTACCAAATACAGCTTCTGCCAATGCTTTTGATAATTCTGTCTTACCAACACCTGTAGGTCCTAAGAAGAGGAATGATCCAATTGGTCTGCGTGTATCTTTAAGTCCAACTCTGCCTCGTCTTATTGCATTTGCAACTACCTTGACAGCTTCCTCTTGTCCGACTACTCTATTTGTAAGTGTTGCCTCTAATTTCTTTAATTTAGCTGATTCTTTCTCTGTAAGTTTAGAAACTGGAATCTTTGTCCATATAGATACAACTTCTGCTATATCATTCTCATGGACAACAGGTACATTTTTATTGTCTCTGTTACGTCTGTTATTTATCTCTTCATATTTAGTTTTAAGTTGCTCTTCTTTTGCCATAATCTGTTTGACATCTTTGAATTTTCTACTTCTTATAGCTGCAATTTTGTCCTGTTCTAAATTATCAAGTTCCTTTTTTATATCAATTGTTGATTCTTTAACTGTTAATTTAGCCAGCTTAACTTTAGCCGCTGCTTCATCCATTAAATCTATAGCTTTATCAGGCAGATATCTGTCATTAATGTATCTCTCCGACATATTTACTGCTGCTAATATGGCCTCATCACTTATAATAACATTATGATGTTCTTCATATTTCTCTTTCAATCCATTTAAAATGGCAATTGCCTCTTCTGTCGTAGGTTCATCAACATTTACAGGCTGAAATCTTCTTTCAAGTGCTGCATCTTTTTCAAAATATTTTCTGTATTCATTAACAGTTGTCGCACCGATGATCTGTATCTCACCTCTGGCAAGTGCAGGCTTTAAAATATTAGCTGCATCAATCGAACCCTCTGCACCACCGGCACCGATAATCGTATGGATCTCATCTAAAAATAATAAGACATTTCCGTCTTCTTTAACTTCGTTAATAATCCTTTTAATTCTCTCTTCGAATTCGCCACGATATTTTGAACCGGCTACCATTGCTGCTAAATCAAGTGTAATAAGTCGCTTATCTTTAACTGTATCTGGAACATTTCCATCTACAATTCTTCTGGCTATGCCCTCAACAATTGCAGTCTTACCAACACCAGGCTCCCCGATAAGACATGGATTATTCTTTGTTCTTCTGCTTAGAATCTGAATTACTCTAGATATCTCATCATCTCGTCCCACTACAGGATCTAATTTGCCATCTAATGCATTCGCAGTTAAATCTACTCCAAATTGTTCTAATGCAGATGTCCCCTGACCACCTCGTTGTTTTCTGTCATTTGACACCTGTTGCCCGCCGAATGCTATAGCTATTTCATCTTTAAACATACTCGCTGGTATTCCCATGGTCTCTAATATCTGTGCGTATACATTTTTAAGATTTATATTCATTGTGTTAAGAAGCCTTACTGCAATACAGTCACGCTCTCTTATTAATGCAAGCAATATATGTTCTGAACCAATCAATTCATCGTTAGTCCTTGCAGCATATTTTTCTGCATTTTCTAATACTCTTTGAGCTTTTGGCGTGTATGACGGTTCATCTATTACCAATGTTGTGCTTGTCGGAGTTGTAATGGACTCAATGTATCTTTCAATTTTATCACGTTTAACATTATTATCTCTTAAAATTATTCCTGTTACAGATGATACGTCTTCTAATAATCCCAACAATAAATGTTCTGTTCCTATATATCCATGGCCGCAATTTTCAGATTTATTTTTTGCATAATTTAAAGCCTTCTTAGCTACTTTAGTGTATTTTTCCTTCATGTACTACCTCCACTTTCTTACTAATCATTTTCCCTAAGTACAATCAACGAAACTCATTATATATCTCATTAACAATTTCATGAGCTTCTTCTTCAGTAATATTTTTGCAAATAGCCTTGGCTAAAATGACCTTCATCTCGAATTTCATCTCATCCAAGGCTCTTAATTTGTCAATATCCAATGCAATTATAGCACCATGTCTTCTGTCCAGTTTAAGAAATCCTTCCTGTCTTAGAACTGAATATGCTTTATTAACAGTATGCATATTCACTCCAACATTATCTGCCATTCTTCTTACCGAAGGTAAGGAATCACCTTCCTTTATCTCATCTGTCGCTATGGCAAGAATTATCTGATTTCGCAACTGCATATAAATAGCTTCATCACTATTAAAATCAATTTCTAATACCATATAATCACTAACCTTTCACAGTCACATTTGTTATACTTAGAATATAACAAATGTGACTATTTGTCAAGCTGACTATTTAGTATCATCTCCATCATTTAAGTCTACAAATTCTATTTCAAATGGATCATCCTCTTCCATATTTATAAGATATGGTTCATTTTCATCTGATTTTTTTGATGGATTTTCTAATTTTGCTTTGTTAGCTGTTACTTTATCATCTTTTGAAGAAGCATTTTCTTCATTTACTGCCTTGCTATCCGTTGCATCAGCATTTTCTTCTACTGAAGCATTTTCTTCATTTTCCGCCTTGTTATCCATTGCGTCAGTATCTTCTTCCAGAACCTCTTCATTATCTTCTGACTCGGACTCATTCATCATTTCATTTACCTGGGCTGCGAGTTTTTCAGCTTTCATTTCATTTACCTGAGCTACCATATCAAGCTTTAATTCTTTCTGAGCCTGTTCACTTCCGATTTCTTCTAATTCATCTTCATCTTCTTCATCTTCATCATTTTCGTCGATAAAATCTGATTTCTTTGTACGAAGTCTGTATATTAATGCTGCAATACCAATTGCGGCACCGATTACAATAATTCCAAGTATAATAATAATTCTGTTTTTCTTTGAATGATCATTAACATATTCATCATACATATCATCATATTTTCTCTTCATAGCAAGATATTCCTTATTCTCCTCATCCGGCTCATCATCTACTGATTCTGATTTAGCGCCTTCAATAAATCTCTGCATAGTCTGTTCTTTTGAATCATATATGTAGAGTGCTTTCTCGCCATCCCAATTCATTGCATATACAACGTAAAATCCTGAATCTGGTGTTTTAACCCATGCACTTACCTTCTCACCATTTATATCTAATTCTGTCTTTGTATATCCTTCCGGACCAACATAATCATCACCTGTTGGTATAATTGTATAGATTTTCTGTGATGTAGTAATATTAATCATCTTATTTATAGTACCTGAAATTTCATTATAAATATAGAACGATGCATTAGAACCTTGTGCATCATCTGCCAGGCATAAAAGTGTAAGTTCTTTTGCAATTCCCTTTACTGCCGCCACTGTTTCTCCATTATATGTTGTGATGCATTCTTCAAATCCCTCAGGTACAGATACCAATGAAAAATCCTGAATTATATATTTATTAATATCACTTATTAACTTTGGCGAACGATCAAAATCTGTAGTCTGTAATTCACTTGAACTCTCCTGTGGTGATTCAGGATTAGCTGTAGTCTCATTTTCACTTGGTCTTTTTGTATACAGAGTGTATTTACTCTGAGAACCATCTTCCGCAACAACGGTTATCGTTGTCTTATTGTCACCCGGGTCAATTCGTGTTCCTGAAACTTTTGTTGTCGAATTCTTATCTGAAAGTGTCGTTGAAATGACTAATTTAACTGTATTTGCCGGCAAATCAGCTTTATAATCAAATACTTCAGGTGAAAATGAAGGTGAATAACTTACAGTCTGGCTATCTCCACTCTGACTTACAGCCTGAACTACAAGTCCTGACAGGCGACTATCACTTGAAGCTGTAGTTGTTGCATTTATAGTTACTGAGCCATCTGTTTTGTTAATATTAAGTTCCGAATCATCTGCTGTCGCAGCAATACTTGTGCTTGCATTTGAAATCGTAACTGCTGCTGTTCCTGCTTTCTTTAATCTAAATGAAATAGACATCTTGCCTGATGAACCTTCAGCTATATCAAGTATATCCATAACTATTCCGGCAGTTCCACCATTTCCACCACCTACACATTCAAGATAGTTAGTATCATATGCTACCGCTATTTGTGCTACAGCAGCAACTTCTGGTGTAACTGTTACATCAACTGTAACTGTATCACCAACAGAGCCACTTGCAGAAGATACATTAACATTTGCGTTTGCAGCATTTGCCTTGATATTACTCATCATCATGATTGCAAAGCATACAATAATCCCCGCCATAATTTTGCTTAATTTTGATTTCATTTTAATCTCCATTCCGTTTGCACTTATCGTACCTTACTCTGTTATTGACTAATTTTCTTTATTCCTAATATATCTCTCTTAATCTGTGTCATATCTCTTATATCTATTCCATTATTTTTATTAACATCTCCCGCTATCAGCGCTGCACCTGACAGTTTACTGATTCCGAGAATATCTCTCTTCTGACGAGTCATATCTAAAATAGATATCTTACCATCTCCATTGGCATCTCCATATATAACACATATGAATTCCCTTAACTTCTTGCCACTATTATCCGCAATAATGACTCTGTTACCTGTTCCGATAATTCCGTCATTCTTCGTCTTTCCGTCAGACTTATATACAGTCAGTTTGCAATTGCTAAGTGTAAATCTCTGTGAAAGTCCTGCAGCCGTAGTTCCCACTTCTATACCCGTAAGATAATCATTATTAAGTATCTTATATGATGTCGTATAATTTGCTGTCTGTGGTATCGTGGTCGGCTGTGTTGTTTCCTGTGGCTTTGTAGTCGGCTGTGTTGTAGGTTGTGTCGGCTTCGTAGTCGGTTTAGTTGTAGGATTGTTATTATTATCCGCCGCCTTACGGACAACGTTTAATGTATAGGTTCTATTATTACCATTCTTAGCAGTAACCACAACTTTAATCGTATTATTTCCGACTTTAAGTGCTATCTTACCTGTTCCGCTAATACTTGCCTGACTATCAATTGCGGAAGCACTTATCTTAATGCTGTCTACATTATTAGCCACTATAAGATCATAATTCTGTGTGAACTTATCAAATGTAGGAGTTAATGTATATCCATCAATAATTAATTTATCAAGTATGTTATTAGGACTTCCATCACCTGTCGGACAACTGCATGTATTAGCCGGCATATTCTTAAATACCGGTATCTTAAACACCAACGATACACTGTTTTTCATAGAAGAACTGTAAGCCTTTGACATACTGACTGATTCAGATTTAGGTGCTAATATATTAGTCATATACTGATGTGTATATGGAGTCCCTGCGAAGTCGAATTTCTCATAATATACTGTATCCTGGCCAATATTTATATAACCTTTGCCGATATAAATTGCACCACCGACAATTGCATTATACTTAGTATTCCATGGTCTTAACGTTGTACTGTCTGTTTTAGATGCCCATATCAGACCATTTTCTACTGCGCCCCTGCCATTTGCAGTATATGCTCCAATATTGTAGAAATTATAAACATTTCTATATACATTACCGGTTGATGGTGCATAATATCCTGTCACACCACCTGTTGTTCCTGCCGTACCTACCTCCTGTTTAACTCTTGCAGCAAGATGGTATGGACTAACTCCAGACTTCTGGCCGGCTTCCATAAATATTGTTGAATATAATTTACCACTCTGTATCTCAGTCCCACTCATAAATGTACCACTGAGTAATGTATCTACATTGGATTTTTTATGTATACTAGAATTATACGACAGCATTTCAAACTGGAATATATAAGTCTCATCTAAGAAATTACGTGGGTCCATACAATATGCCACTAATTCTTCAGATGCTGCCACCCATGAACTTCCGTCAAATGTAGCCCACTTACCTGTTTCCCAGTTATATGCTCCTCTTGCTAATGATTTCCATGAACTGATTGAACTTGTGTGAACAAGACTTCTTCCAAGTACACTTTCATTCTTAACAACATCGTTCCAGTCATATGATAAATTATCTGCTACAAATATCCAATTCGGATACTTGGCATGAAGTTGTCTTAATTTAACTTTATAACTTTCCGGAAAGCCTTGTTTAGTAAGATATGATTCAAAATCAGCATCAGGAGTATATATAACATTATCAACATCTATATATGCACTATGTACATATCCGGTAAGTTCTACTCCATTGCCTTTGGAATAATTAAATTTTATCTTATACCATACCGCGCCATCACTTGCCTTAGCTTCGTCAATAATGGTAACCTTCTCAGCATTTACAAGCTGGACATTTCGCCCATTATATGAGAGTTTTCCATTATTAGTTCCAGCTCCGGTTCTTACATTTAATACGTCAGCATTAACCGTTCCTGATTTCTCATTATATGCTAATGTCTTAGAATACTGAAATATCAGAACACCTAACATTGACATCATCAATGCTAGGGAAGCAATAAGCATTTTTCTTTTCTTAGATATTGCCACCTAAAACACCCTTTCGTATATTCAAGCTAAACCTTTTATGCCTCGTCTATAGCTTTTCCAATGTCGTTTCTCATATATTTATTATCGAAATCTATCCATTTTGTTGCTTCATAAGCATTGGCTCTTGCCTCTTTTAAATCTCTTCCTGTTGCTGTTACACCGAGAACTCGTCCGCCGTTTGTAACAATCTTTCCATCTGATAACTTTGTTCCTGCATGGAATACAAAATATGAATCTTTGTCTTTGAAATTATCAAGTCCCTTGATTTCAAAACCTTTCTCATAAGATACCGGATATCCATCTGATGCAAGAACTACACATACAGCAGCATTGTCTTCAAACTGTAACTCAATCTTGTCAAGTGTTCCATCTATACATGCTTCGAATACATCTACTATATCGTTCTTCATTCTTGGTAATACAACCTGTGTCTCAGGATCACCAAATCTTGCGTTGTATTCAAGGACTTTAGGTCCATCCTCAGTAAGCATTAATCCAAAGAATATTATTCCTTTAAATTCTCTGCCCTCTGCTTTCATCGCATCTACTGAAGGCTGATATATGTATTTCTTACAGAATTCATCTACTTCTTTAGTATAGAACGGACTTGGTGAAAATGTTCCCATTCCGCCTGTATTAAGACCTTTATCACCATCTTTGGCTCTCTTATGATCCTGTGCAGAAGTCATTATCTTAATTGTGTTACCATCAACAAATGATAATACTGATACTTCTCGTCCTGTCATAAATTCTTCAACAACGATTGTATTTCCTGCCTGTCCAAACTGTTTATCAAGCATAAGTGTCTTAACACCGTCCATCGCTTCCTCTTTAGTATTACAGATCAATACACCTTTACCAAGGGCAAGTCCGTCAGCCTTTAAAACAATTGGATACTTAGATGTTTCTAAATATTGCATTGCTTTCTCTGCTGAATCGAATGTCTCATATGCTGCTGTTGGAATATTATATTTCTTCATTAAATCTTTTGAAAATGCTTTTGAACCCTCAAGTATGGCTGCATTCTTTCTAGGGCCAAATACTCTTAATCCTGCTTTCTCAAATTCATCTACTACACCACCTACTAAAGGATCATCCATTCCGATAATAGTTAAATCAATAGCTTTCTCTTTTGCAAATGCTACTAATTTATCAAATTCCATGGCTCCGATATCTACACATTCAGCAATCTCTGCAATTCCTGCATTGCCAGGTGCACAGTAAATCTTGTCAACCTTACTGCTCTTAGCTACTTTCCATGCTATTGCATGTTCTCTTCCGCCACTTCCTACTATTAATACTTTCATATGACTAACCTCCGTATGATGTGAATTTTATATTGTCAACCTGATTCTTATTACTCAGTTTTATTTCTATCATTATTTTCCGGTACACCATTTTGCAATTAACTCTACTAATAATACAAAATATTTTATTTGATTATTTAGAAATTAATATTCTGGTATACCAGTCCTTAATTACTCCGAAATAATAACTTTATTATCCTTAATGGATACTTTACCGTTAGCAATCAGATTAATTGCCTCAGGCATTATCTTCCATTCTGCTTCTTCCATTACTCTTCTCTGAAGTATCTCTGGTGTATCATCATTTTTTACTTCTACAGCTTTCTGAAGAATAATAGGACCTGTATCGGTTCCCTCATCTACAAAATGCACTGTAGCACCTGTTAACTTAACACCACGTTTTAATACCTCTTCATGAACATGAAGTCCATAGAAACCTTTTCCACAAAATGCTGGAATTAATGCCGGATGGATATTAATAATCTTATTTCTATATTTCTCAATAAGTTTTGCAGGAAGTACAACCATACAACCTGCTAAAACTATTAAATCAAGATTACACTCATCAAGTCTGTTAATAAGTGCATCGTTAAATTCTTCTCTTGACTCAAAGTCCTTAGGCGAAATACACTCTGCATTTATTCCATTGTTCTTTGCTCTTTCTAAAGCGTATGCATTAGGATTATTACTGATAACTATCTCTATTGAAGCATTTGTAATAATTCCTGCTTTTAACGCATCTATTATCGCCTGGAGGTTTGTTCCTCCACCTGATACTAATACGCCAATTCTTAGCATAATGTAACTCCTTTTTCGCCTGCAACTGTCTGTCCGATTACATATGCTGTTTCGCCTGCTGCTTCAATTGCTTTAACTGTAGCATTAACATCTTCAGGAGCAATTGCAAGCACCATACCGATACCCATATTAAATGTATTATACATCATTTCTTCTGCGATATCTCCGTCCTGTGATAACATCTTGAAAATCGGTGGAATCTCATAGCTGTCTTTCTTAACTTCTGCTCTTATTCCATCAGGTAACATTCTTGGAATATTTTCATAGAATCCACCACCTGTAATATGGCTGCAGCCTTTAATCTTAACACCAGCTTCTTTGATATTTCTTAATGTCTTAACATATATCTTAGTAGGTGCAATTAATGCTTCTCCTAATGTCTTACCTAATGAATCATAATATGTATTTAAAGATTCCTGTGTCATATTGAATACTTTTCTTACAAGTGAGAATCCATTACTATGTACACCTGACGAAGCGATACCAATTAATGTATCTCCTGCTTTAATATCTTTACCTGTAATTAAGTCTTTTTCATCCACAACACCAACTGCAAAACCTGCAAGGTCATATTCATCAACTGGATAGAAACCAGGCATCTCTGCTGTCTCGCCACCGATTAATGCTGCATTAGACTGTTTACATCCCTCTGCTACACCGCTTACTATTGTAGCAATCTTCTCAGGTTCATTCTTACCACATGCAATATAATCAAGGAAGAATAATGGTTCTCCACCTGCACATGCGATATCGTTTACACACATTGCAACACAGTCAATACCTACTGTATCATGTTTATCTAAAAGAAATGCTATCTTAAGTTTTGTACCTACACCATCTGTTCCTGATACTAATGTTGGTTTCTCCATATTCTTAAATGCTTCCATGGAAAATGCTCCTGAGAAGCCTCCGATATTAGTTAAAACTTCAGGTCTCATTGTACCTTTAATATGCTCTTTCATTAATTCTACTGATTTGTATCCAGCTTCAATGTCAACTCCGGCTTTCTTGTAATCCATTGTAATATACCTCTTTCTGTTTTATTTGCATTATATTTTCAACACATTACTGTCTGTAACATTAACATGTTTTAATCTACATCTGTTTTAAATATTCTTTATAGCCTATCTCTTCTAATTTAGCAGCTTTTGCACTTACTTTATCTTTAAGTCCCTGCTTGTAGTCTTTCAATTTCTTTAAAAGCTCATCATCTGATACTGCTAAAATCTTAGCTGCCATAAGTCCTGCATTAGCTCCACCATTAATAGCTACTGTTGCAACAGGAATTCCCTGTGGCATCTGAACGATTGAATAAAGTGAATCAACACCACCTAATGATTTAGTATGAATTGGGACACCTACAACCGGTAACTGGAATATAGCCGCTGCCATTCCCGGCAAATGCGCTGCACCGCCTGCACCTGCAATGATAACCTTTATACCTCTTTCTTCAGCATGTGTCGCATAATCATAAAATACATCCGGCATTCTGTGAGCTGATATAACTGTCATCTCATAATCAATACCAAACTCTTCTAAAATCTCTGCTGCCTTGCTCATTACGTCAAGATCTGAATCACTGCCCATTAATATTCCAACTTTTGCCATTGTAATAATATCTCCTTTCATATATGCAAGTTATATTCTTATATAGTCTACCACAACATAAAACCTTTCGCAATAATAAGACACATTCCTAACCATAAAATACCATTAGAAATTGTTCCAATCCAAGAAAATATATAAAATTTATCTTTTTCCTTAAAACTCTTTAATCCACTTATAAGTCCTGCTGTGGCAAATAGAAATGACATAGTTCCTAAGCCGCCTGCTAATGTTCCCGCAGCTCCGGACTTCTTATAAGAAATAATAACACCTGCGACAACTGTAACTAATGCTATAATTGCAAGTATTACTGAAATAATTCCACCACGTGTATTATTCTTATTCGTAAATTTATATCCATGTCTCTCAGTTCTCATATTAATCCTCATTTCTAATTTTATTTAATACCGCATATACCACATAGCCTAATGCTCCACCAATTGTATTAAGAATTAAATCGTCTACATCAAATATGCCAATCATAAAATACAACTGGATTACTTCTATACACAAGCTAAACATAAATGTTGTAAAAACAACTTTAATAAATGAAATCCTACGTTTAAATATATATGGCACAAATAAACCAAACGGCATAAAGCACGCTATATTTCCAAATAGATTCAAAACTGCCTTGTAAGTTCTTGTGCCACCTAACATATTATAAAATCGCTTTATCTCAGCAAGCGGTTCTAAGTTATATCTGTAAACTCCTCCATTTGTTCTTCCAAATCCTTCTGATACAAGTAAGAAGTACAGTACACATAGCATATATAATACAAATAGCAAACGACTAACTATTATCAGCCGTTTGCTCTTTTCTTTCTTCTTTCTCATATTAAAAAGTTATGTCCGATTTATCTCTTAGAAGCTTTGCACCACCGATTATTGTCATAATACCGGCTGTCACCCCTGTTATTATCATAATGATACCAAGAGCTATATTTCCTGCACCAACACTTTTCATAGATTTATAAATTCTTTCCATGTCAACCTCCATTTATTTAACGCCATACTGTTCATAATATGCATCTATTGCTTTCTTTAATTCATCATCGATAATTACTTTGCCTTCACATTCTCTGTTGTATAAGTGTTCAACAACTTCTTCCATTGTAACAATTGCCTTGCCCTCGAAGCCGTATTTATCCTTAATCTCATCTAATGCGCTCTTTGTTCCTCCTAAACCTACTTCCATACGGTTAAGTGAAACCATAAGCCCGATGATTTCAACATTTGCTGCACCCTTAACCTTTGGAACTGTTTCTTCCATAGATTTTCCTGAAGTTGTAACATCTTCAATCATAACAACTCTGTCGCCATCTTTAAGCTTTGTGCCTAAAAGTCCGCCTTTATCTGCGCCATGATCCTTCTCTTCTTTTCTGTCAGAGCAATAGCGAATCTCTTTACCATATAATTTACTATATGCAATTGCTGTTACTACTGCAAGAGGAATACCTTTATATGCAGGTCCAAAAAGAACATCAAAATCATCTCCGAAATTATCATGAATGGCTTTGGCATAATATTCACCAAGTCTTGACAACTGACTTCCTGTAACATAAGCTCCTGCATTCATAAAAAATGGTGATTTTCTTCCACTCTTTAATGTGAAATCGCCAAATTTTAAAACATCACTTTCCACCATAAATTCTATAAACTCTTTTTTATATTGTTCCATTCCGACCAGCTCCATTCTTCTTTTATATTTTTGAAAATTCTATCATATAATTTTTCTATTTTCAAGATACGATTAAGAAAAGTTATTTTATCTGTTTACTATGCCAATCAGTTCATTAATATCATCACAGTTATGTGCCTGCATATATTTCTCTATGCCGTCAACTATCTCAACTGTTGTATAAGGATTGAAGAAATTAGCTGTTCCAACTGATATAGCTGTCGCACCTGCTAATATGAATTCAACCGCATCTTCGTAATTAGCAATACCGCCCATACCTATAATAGGTATCTTTACGGCATTAGCTACCTGGTTAACCATTCTTACTGCAATAGGTTTGATTGCAGGACCTGAAAGGCCACCAGTCTTATTAGCTAATGCAAAGGTCTGTCTGTTAATGTCAATCTTCATACCTGTTAATGTATTAATAAGTGATACCGCATCAGCTCCGGCATCTTCTACTGCTTTTGCCATAACTGTTATGTCAGTAACATTAGGACTTAATTTCATTATTACAGGTTGTTTTGCAATCTTCTTAATCTCTTTAGTTATTGCATATGCTGTTTTAGCATCCTGTCCAAAACCTATTCCACCCTCTTTAACATTAGGGCAGGAAATATTTATCTCTAACATATCAACTGGCTCATCGCTTAATTTTTCCACTACATCAAGATATTCTTCTGTGGTTTTTCCACATACATTTACGATAATCTTTGTGTCATATTGCTTTAGAAATGGAATGTCTCTTTTAACAAACACATCAATTCCGGGATTCTGAAGCCCGATTGCATTCAACATTCCACCATGAGTTTCTGCAATACGTGGTGTAGGATTACCAGGCCATGGCACGCTTGCCACACCTTTTGTTACTACTGCACCTAATTTATTCAAATCTACAAACTGACTGTATTCCATTCCTGAACCAAATGTTCCTGAAGCTGTCATAACAGGGTTCTTAAATTCTACTCCTGCAATATTTACTGTTGTATTCATTAGATTTCAACCTCCCTTGCTTCAAAAACCGGACCATCTGTGCAGATTCTTGTATTATTCACATGTGTATGCTTATCTTTATCCTTAGTCTTACATACACAGCCAAGACAGGCACCTATTCCACACGCCATTCTCTCTTCAAGTGAAATCTGCGCTTCAATGTCTTTATCAATAGCAAACTGTTTAACTGCCCTAAGCATCGGCATTGGTCCACAGGCATAAATAATATCACCTGAAATATTATTTTCTCTGATGGCATCTAATATATTTCCCTTAACACCTGCTGAACCGTCTTCTGTAGATATAAATACATCTCCATACTGTTTCAATTCATCTAAGAGGAATAATTCATTTCTATATCCGACTACAATATTTATCTTGCAATTATATTTTCTTTTAAGTTCTTTAGCAAGTTCAACGATTGGTGGTACACCTATTCCACCTGCTGCAAGTATTGCAGTCTTATTCTTAAGTGTGTATCCGTTTCCCAAAGGTCCTAATATCTTAACCTTTTCATCACTTAATAACTTAGAAAATTCATCTGTTCCTTTTCCGACAACTCTGTATACAATTCGCAGCTTAGTCTTATCCTCACTTATTTCGCAGATGCTTATGGGACGAGGTAATAATGTTGCACCATTCTTAGAATATACTGATATAAACTGTCCTGCTTTAGCTTCTTTTGCTACTTCTGTCTTAATCCACATACTGTAAATGTCTGTGGATATTTCTTCCTGTCTTATGACAATAGCTTCTTCTACTTTCATATTTCCTCATTTCTTTGCAATCTGATATTAAATGTTTTCTGTTATATCTTTAATCATAAATTCTACTGCTGCTCTTGATGCATCTGCATAATTCAATTCGCCAAATGATGCATACTGTTCCTGCTTGTATGCTGCAATAATTCCTCTTGAAGAATTTACAATTGCACCAAGTCCATCTTCGTTAAAGTATGGTGCAAGATCTTTGGCTTTTCCACCCTGTGCGCCATAACCAGGTACAAGAATATATGTCTTTGGCATAATCTTTCTTAAAATCTTACCCATCTCAGGATAAGTTGCACCTACAACGGCACCAACATAGCTATAAGAATCACCCATATGACTCTCGCCCCATTCAGCAACTTTTTCGCCTACTAATTCATATAAAGGTCTGCCATCTACTAATCTGTCCTGAAATTCTCCACTTGATGGGTTAGATGTCTTAACAAGGACAAATATACCTTTCTTAGTCTCCTTACACACATCGATAAATGGATTAACTCCGTCACTTCCAAGATATGGATTAACTGTTACAAAATCTTCATCAAAAGGTGTTATAACTTTACTTCCGACTTTAACATTTCCAACGTGTCCAACTGCATAAGCTGCTGATGTTGAACCAATATCTCCACGTTTAATATCTCCGATTACTACTAAATCTTTTGACTTTGCATAGTCAACAGTCTTCTTAAATGCTTTAAGACCCTCTATTCCAAACTGTTCGTACATAGCTATCTGAGGCTTAACAGCAGGAATGAGGTCATATGTTGCATCAATAATTCCTTTATTAAACTGCCATATTGCTTCTGCTGCACCCTCTAATGTCTCACCATATTCGTCAAATGCTTTCTTCTGAATGAATTCAGGTACATAATTAAGCATAGGATCAAGTCCTACTACCATAGGTGCATTTAATTTTTTAATTTTTTCTACAAGTTTGTTAATCATTACTAATTCCTCCTGTTACTTATAAGTTAATCTCATTCTATGTTATTGCTGATTATTACTGTCTATATACGATTTGTCCATGGTGAATTGTGCATTCAACAACACCTGTTACTTTCTTGCCATTAAATGGTGTATTCTTACCTTTTGATGCGAAATCATTCACATCAATGACATATTCTTTATCAGGATTGAAAATCATAATATCTGCAATCTTACCCTCTTCTATGCTTCCTCTGTCTATTCCTAAGACTTTGGCAGGATTATAGCTCATCTTCTCTACCATCTGCATAGGTGTAAGATATCCTTTTAATACTAATTCTGTATGTGTAAGAGATGCTGAAGTCTCTAATCCGACTATACCAAATGGTGATTTTTCAAATCCTCTGCTCTTCTCTTCTTCACTATGTGGGGCATGGTCTGTTGAGATAACGTCCATAATTCCATTCATAAGTCCCTCTCTTAATGCCTCAACATCAGCTTTGCTTCTAAGAGGTGGATTCATCTTGTAATTGCCGTCATCTTCCTTAATATCATCTGTTGATAATATAAAATGATGTGGGCAAACCTCACCTGTTACTGATATACCATCTTCCTTTGCTTCCTTAATCATTCGTACACTGTCAGCAGTTGAACAATGGCAAAGATGTAATTTAGCTTTAGTCTCCTTAGCAAGTAAGATATCTCTTGCAACAATAATGTCCTCTACAGCATTACTTATTCCTTTTAGGCCAAGTTCTTCTGCCTTAGAATCCTTATTCATTACACCGCCTGCCACAAGGTTAATATCTTCGCAGTGGGCCATAACAGGTATATCGCATTTTCTTGCTAAATTCATCGCATCACGATATATATTAGAGTCCATAACTGACTTGCCATCTTCACTTATGGCACATATTCCTGCTTTCTTCATTCCCTCTATGTCAGTAAGTTCCTTGCCCTCCTGACCTATTGTGATTGCACCAACAGGCAGAACAGTAATTACTGCTTCTTTAGCAGCTCTTCTTACTATCTCTTCTACTTTTCCAGGGTTATCCGTAGGTGGCTTAGTATTAGGCATAGGACATATAGTCGTAACTCCACCTCTTGCCGCTGCCTTTGCTCCTGTTTCTATTGTCTCTTTATATGTTAATCCCGGGTCTCTTAAATGTACGTGTAAATCTATTAAGCCTGGCATTACATAACAGCCTGCTACATCTATTACCTCTGTATCTTTTGCAACTTCATTTTCTTCTATCTTCTTACATATTCTAGATACTTTGTCATTCTCAATATAGATGTCTGTTATCTCATCTATTTTATTCTTAGCATCAATTAATCTTCCATTTCTGATTAATAATCCTGACATATTACTCCTTTCATTAATCACGTATTGCTTCTTCAAGTGTTTTCTTATCTATTATGGTTCTGTTATCCATAGTCTTCATAATGTCTTTAATCTGTACCGACTCATTGGTCTGTTCTAAATTATAGACTTTATTATTGTTAAAGCCAAGAACCACAGGCTTTAATAGGTTGTCCCTGTTCTCAGTAAGTACAAGCCCTTTTTCTCCATTAGTAAGTTCTACGCACACACCAGGGTTAAGTATATTTATAGATGCAGTCAAAGCATTTATAAGTTTACGGTCCACCGAATTACCCTCATACAGACTCTTAACAACTCTGAATTCTGAAGTTGGCTCTTCATCTAACTTCATAGCTGTAAGCCGGTCATAAGTATCAGCTAAAATAAGTATCTTAGCCTGGGTAGTCAGATTCTTCTCTCTGCCCTCATAGACATTACTGCCAAGTCCGTATACTTCTCTCTGTACAGTCGCAATTATACGTCTTATTCCCTGAGGTATGTTAGCCATCTCTAACATATTATTCTCCTCTGCAAACGCAATTCTTACAGATTCCCTGTCATCATCATTATATTCGTTACTGCATGCTATCTTATTATTGACTAATAATAACAAGACATCATGAATAAGTGCTGCCATAACTAATTCTCGCATATCGTTAGAGCTTTCATTCATATTTCTGCCAATCAATGCACATAGTATTGCTACATTTAACGAATGTTTATATACATAATCTTCAGGACTCCTGAGATTCTGTGTGAAATTAATCTTCTTGTATCCTCTTCCATATGTAGCTATTATTAAATCAGCCATTTTCTCTAAATTCTTTGGTTCTTTTCTACTTACTAATGCCTGTAAGTCTTCTTTAATTCCAAACACAGCCATTGCCTGAAATCTTTCAAATTCCACATCTTCATCAGACATAGGTGGTAATGGTTCTGCCGGCTCTAATATATATATTCCAATCAAATCAAAATTCTTTATACTGGCTATACCCTGCTCTGTTAATTTCGTATCCCTACCATACAACAATACGCCTGTTTTACTATATATTGGTTTAGCCAGACGCATTCCCTGCTTTAATTCTTCTGTCTTTACAAAAAGCAATTGTATACCTCCAATTTTTCATTTGGAATAATTATAACCTAATTCTTATTAAAAATAAATATTTATTTTAAATATAACCCATTGTTCTCAATATAAATATCCATGCCGTTATGGTAAATGCTGACATAAGTGTTGTTAATACTACAATACTTGATGAAAGCACACCTTCATGATTCATATTTTTAGCCATTATGTAACTCGTCGCTGTTGTTGGTGCTCCAAGCATTATAAGTGCAGCTACAATCTTCTCAGGTTCAAAACCCATCGCTACTGCTACTGGTAAGAATATCAATGGCTGTATTACTAACTTAATCGTTGTGGCAATTATGGTAGGTTTTAATTTCTTAATTGCTTTTCTTCCCTCAAAACCTGCACCAATTGCAATTAATGCCATAGGCGAGGTAAGTGAGCCGATACTGTTAATAGTCTTATACATTATCTTTGGAAATGTAATATCGAAATATGATAAAATCATTCCGCCAAGTATACTAAGTATAATAGGATTCGTACAAATTCCCTTTACCGCTTTCTTAAGATTCTTACCAAGTTCATTTTCTTTCATATCGGGTGATTCAAACGTCAGTACAATTACCGCAAATATGTTATATAGAGGAACTGAACCAAGCATCATAAGCGGTGCCATCTTAGCATTTCCACTTATATTCTGTAAAAGTGCGATTCCAAGTATGGCAGCACTTCCACGATATGCCCCCTGGACAAATTCACCAACTATATTTTTATCAGAAGCATTTTTCTTCTTGCAGAAAAGCTTCGCAAGTGTCCAGATAACAGTTATGCATATTATGGTTGAAAACGCACAATATAGAACATATTTGCCATCAAATGTATTTTTGATATCACAATCCATCATATTAAGAAGCAAAAGACATGGTAGTGTTACATTAAAATTAAATTTATTCGATACCTTTATATATTCTTCATTTAACATTCCAGTTCTTCTTAAGAAATAGCCTACAACCATAACTAAGAATACTGGCATAGTTGCATTCAGGCTGTATATGAGATTACTCAATTTGTTTCCTTCTTTCTATTTTGCGAACTGGCTATTATAAAGATTAGCATAAAATCCATTCTTCGCTAACAATTTCTCATGATTACCCTGTTCGATTACGCTACCGTCTTTCATAACTAAGATTGTATCTGCTTCCTTAATGGTTGAGAGACGATGTGCAACTATGAAGCTTGTTCTTCCTTTCATCATCTTTGCAAATGCACTCTGTATCTTCTGTTCAGTTCTGGTGTCTATTGATGATGTTGCTTCATCAAGTATAAGCATTGGTGGTAAGCAGAGCATTACTCTCGCTATACATAAAAGCTGTTTCTGTCCCTGTGAGAGACTTCCACCATCTTCTGTAATATATGTGTCATATCCATCTTTTAATCTCTTAATAAAGCTATGGGCATGTGATGCTTTAGCTGCCACTATCATTTCTTCCTCTGTAGCATCAGGTTTACCCATACAGAGATTTTCACGAATAGTTCCCTCTTTTAACCAGGTTTCCTGTAATACCATTCCATATGAACTTCTAAGGCTGTCTCTTGTGATATTTCTTATGTCTGTCCCCTCTACCTTAATGCTTCCACTATTCACATCATAGAAACGCATAAGCAGGTTAATTACAGTAGATTTACCACAACCTGTAGGTCCTACTATCGCCACTCTCTCACCAGGTTTGACTGAGAGATTGAAATTCTCAATGAGTTTCTTCTCAGGAACGTATGAGAAATATACATTTTCTAATTCTAACGCGCCATCTACATCTGTATCCTTAAGAACCCTTGCATCCTCATTATCAGGAATCTGTGGTTCTTCTTTAATAAGTTCAAATATTCTTGCCGCACACGCAAGTGCATTCTGGAGTTCTGTTACAACACCAGAGATTTCATTAAATGGCTTTGTATACTGGTTAGCATAACTTAAGAAGCAAGATAACTGTCCAACCGTAAATGCAGGATTAGTAATTACCGTAAATGCACCTGTTATTCCGACACCTGTATATACTAAACTGTTTACAAATCTTGTTGATGGATTAGTAATTGATGAGAAGAATATTGCCTTTAAAGACCATTTCTGTAAACGTCCATTAATCTCATCAAACTGTTCTAAAGCTTCATCTTCGTGTCCAAATGCCTGAACAACTTTCTGGTTACCAATCATTTCATCAATAAGCGCAGTCTGTTCACCTCTTGTTTCAGACTGAAGTCTGAACATTCGATAAGTTTTCTTCGCTATAAAACTTGCAACAAATAATGATATAGGTGTAATAAGTACAACTACAAAAGTTATCTTGACATTTATGGTAAGCATAAATATAAGAGTTCCAAGAATCGTAATAACACCTGTGAATAGCTGTGTAAATCCCATTAACAAACCATCTGCAAATGTATCAACGTCTGTAATTACACGACTCACTATATCTCCGTGTGAATGTGAATCAATGTATTTTAATGGAAGAATCTCTAATTTCTCGAATGCATCCTTTCTTATATCTCTGATTACTCCATAAGTTATCTTATTATTGCAAATGTTCATTATCCATTGTGACAATGCTGTTAAACCGACTACTATTATTATCTTCTTAACAATTGCATATACTGCCGAAAAATCTACATTTCCTTTTCCAACAATCAAATCTATGGCATCACCTGTAAGGATAGGTACATAAAGTGTCATAGCTACCGTAGCTGCTGCAAATATCACAGACAAAACTACATAAAACATATATTTTTTGATATATTTAAGCACTTCTTTAAGTGTTTTAGACTGTGAATAGCCTGATTTATTATTCTTAGCCATAATTATTTACCTCCCTTTTCATCTTTAGATATCTGAGAATAATGAATTTCTCTGTATTCCTCACATTTTTCAAGAAGTTCTTCGTGAGTTCCAATCATAACGATTTGTCCGTCATCTAATACTACTATTTTATCTGCATGCTGAATGGAAGATGTTCTCTGTGATACGATAAATACTGTCATCTTACCTTCCATAGATGCAATGGCTTTTCTGAGCTTCGCATCTGTAGCAAAGTCAAGTGCTGATGCACTGTCATCTAATATAAGAATCTGTGGTTTCTTCACTAATGCTCTTGCAATTGTAAGTCTCTGTTTCTGACCGCCTGAAAGGTTCTTACCGCCCTGTTCAATCATTTCATCTAATTTATCAGGCTTCTGTTCAACGAATTCTCTGGACTGTGAAATGTCTAATGCATCATAGATTTCTGCATCTGTTGCATTTTCATTTCCCCATTTCATATTATCTCTGATTGTACCTTTGAACAGAACAGCTTTCTGCATAACCATTCCGACAATATCTCTTAACTTCTCTACAGGCTGGTCTTTGACATTTACACCATTTACCTTAACTTCTCCGCCTGTTGCATCATAGAAACGCGGAATCAGATTAACGATTGAAGATTTACCACAGCCTGTACCACCTATGATACCAACTGTTTCACCACGTTTAACCTTGAAGTCAATATTACTAAGTGCATCTTCACCTGCATCTTTGTATTTAAGATATACATTATTAAATTCTACTGCGTATTCTGATGAATTGTCACCAAGCATAACTTCTGTCTTATCGCATACTGATGCTTTTACATCGAATATACTCTCTATTCTGTTAGCACTCGCAAGTGCTTTTGTACACGAAATAATTAAGTTCGCAACCTTGACAACTTCTACAAGTATCTGTGACATATAGTTTACAAGTGCGACAACCTGTCCCTGACTTATTGCACCGCTGTCTACTCTTATCGCTCCAACATAGATAAGTGCCACGATACCGCCATTAATAATTATATAAGTAATTGGATTCATCAATGCTGAAATGCGTCCAACATACATCTGTATCTTAGTAAGTGCCGCATTGCTTTCATTAAATCTTTCTACTTCATCTTTCTCTTTATTAAATGCTCTGATTACTCTTACACCTGTAAGATTCTCTCTTGTTCCAAGTAATACTCTGTCAAGTCCTGCCTGAACTTTCTTATATAATGGAATACTTACAAACATTATTGCAAATACAACAATACAAAGTAATGGAATTGCCACAACAAATATTAATGCAGCTTTCACATCTATTGTAAATGCCATTACCATCGCACCAACAACTACGAATGGTGAACGAAGTAACAGACGAAGAACTAAGTTAACACCATTTTGTACCTGATTAACATCACTCGTCATTCTGGTTATAAGTGTTGATGTCCCGAGAGTATCTATCTCTGAAAATGATAATGACTGGATATGTCCAAATAATGAATGACGTAACTTTGTTGCAAAACCTACTGCTGCCTTTGCTGCAAAGAACTGTGCCGTAATAGAGCATACAAGTCCGATTATACCTAAAGCAATTAAGACAAGACACATCTTAACTATATATGGCTTATCTGCATGCCCGATACCTTTGTCAATTACTGCCGCCATTACTAATGGCACAAATAATTCAAATGTTGCTTCTAACAACTTAAATAAAGGACTTAATACACATTCTTTCTTATAATCCTTTAAGTATTTCATTAATGATTTCATTTTCCTTAAAACTCCTTTTTACTATATTTCCCAAGGAGTATTTTCCTTGCTATCTTTATTGCCGTCTTTCATCTTTAATTCAGGATTAATTACACTAACCTTAGTATTAGCAGGAATTGATGCAGTTATGAATGCATTTCCCCCGATTACCGTACCTTTTCCAATTACTGTTTCTCCTCCAAGAACCGAAGCACCTGAATATATTGTAACATTATCTTCTATTGTAGGATGTCTCTTCACGTCTCTAAGCTGCTGGCCACTTCTGGTAGATAATGCACCAAGAGTAACACCCTGATATAATTTAACATAATCACCTATTATAGTCGTCTCTCCGATTACCACTCCTGTACCATGGTCGATGAAGAAATATTTGCCAATTGTTGCACCTGAGTTAATATCAATTCCTGTCTTGCCATGTGCATACTCTGTCATAATTCTAGGTATGAAAGGAACATTCTGAACATAGAGTTCATGTGCAAGTCTGTATACATATATTGCAAATAATCCCGGATAAGATGAGATTATTTCCTCTTTACTCTTAGCCGCAGGGTCACCGTCAAAGCCTGCCTGAACATCCATAAGAAGCATATTCTGTATGTATGGTAATTTCTTAATGAAATTAAGTGATATGGTTTCTGACTGTTTCTCAATCTCTTCATCACTTAATCCCTTTTCATTCTCGTAGCTCATCGCTAATAAGACCTGTTTATTAAGTCTGTCTTTTATATTTACTAATTCATTTCCAACAAAATAATCTGCAAATGAATAACTAAGATTAAAGTCCTCGAAATATCCCGGGAAAATGATTCTTCTTAAATCTTTGATTATTCCTATAATTTCATTTCTGCTAGGCAGACGCATTGTCTTATTAAGGCAAAGTAATTCTGAATTTCTATAATTATCTGTAATCTTTGCAACTGTGTCAATTAGCTGCTGTTCGTTTTCTGTTATTTTATTATTTTTGCATGAATTATCCATATTAATCCTCATTTCTGAAAATATATTTTAATATACGCTAAACAAATACAAAATATATGGAAGATAGCCATAATTTCACAAATGTCTAATAAGTATACTACATAAGTAGGAAAATATCAAAGAATTTAGCTAAAAAGAATATACTATACAATATTATATGCCACTTTAAGCAATGTTCTCCTGTCAAATAAACAAAAAGTGGCAAGACATAATATAACGTCTGATTAAATGTAAAGTCTATTGAAATCTATTCACTTAATCAGCATATATTAATATCTTAACCACTCTTTAAACCGCTCTTTAAACTAATTTTATATCAGATAAACCAAGCATAATCTTAACGAAGCTGAATACTAATCCGGATATCATTTATTTAAAATTATAGTTTCTGTAATTTCTAACCCACTATAAGATATGCAAAATATCCTGCATAAGCGATTAACATTATTATTCCCGCCATTCTGCCTAGCTGTTTCTTTCTCACTACTCCTAAGAATAATAATACCGCTGCTGCAATCGCAACAATTCCATCAATTACAAAGTTCGTGCTGTATGGTACTGATTTGATAAGACTGGTTGTACCTAATACAAACAGAATGTTAAATATATTACTTCCTACAATATTACCTATGGCAATATCAGCTTTTCCCTTTATTCCTGCTGTCACTGATGTGATTAATTCAGGAAGTGATGTACCAAATGCAACTATTGTAAGTCCGATAATTCTGTCGCTTATACCAAGAATCTTAGCTATTTCTGTTGCCCCATCAACTGTCAGGTCACTACCTATAACAATTGCTGCCATACCGGCTAATGTAATAAATATTAATTTTATCATTGAATCTTTCTTTCCATCGTAGGCTTCGCCCTCTTCTACGATTCCGTCTGACTTGCCACTCTTAGCCATTTTAATCAGATATACAAAGAAAAGAATAAATAATGCCCATAAAATTATTCCTGATATGAAACCTAACTTACCCTGAGTTCCACCTATAACAACTAAAACAGTTGTTATAAATATTACAAAAGGAATCTCATAATAAACTGTAGACTTAGCTACTTTAAGGACCGTTATACAAGATGTAATACCAAGTATCAGAAGAATATTCATTATATTACTTCCTATTATATTACCAATTGCAATTCCCGTATTTCCTTTAATTGCTGAACTTATACTTATAGCAGCCTCTGGTGCTGATGTACCAAATGCTACTATTGTAAGTCCTATTACTAACTGTGGTATTCCTAATTTATCAGCAATTTTAGATGCACCCTCTACGAAATAATCTGCACCCTTAATAAGCAGGACAAAACCCACAACCAATAGAACTAAATTGATTAAGAAATTCATATTTTACCTCTTTCCCGGGCGACTTGTCAGCGATTTAGCTTTGAGAAATTCATAAATTCATATAACTGATTTTCCACTTGCCATAATACTAATTGAATACTAATTGTTTTCGCCCTGAAACAATCATTCATCTAAAAATCAGCAACTTCCAAAATAAAATTGAATTGAAAATGCAAAAAACGAGACTTCATAAAATCTATGATTATCATCACTGTCACTCATAAATTTTATCAAAGTCTCGCCATTTAATTACGATACGGATATTTTCATATCGGGTATGTCGACATCGTACACACAACATTTGTATGCCGGCTACTCCCTTTTACAGGTATTCTATTCAATTGTCATTTGTAATTTCTGTCATCACTTAGTTATGTACTATATCAGTTTTGAAATATTCTGTCAATTACTTCTAATGCTATTTTTCATTATGTAATAAAAACTCTTGGATTTTTAACGTTTCTTCATAATGTATACCAATTTACTCAACAAGTTCAATATCATAACGCAAAAAAACATATATTCTTTTTAAATTGTTCCACTTTATTTCATTCATATCTGAATTCTCCTCATATAATATCATCTACTAATTCTAAGGATCCTTCAATATAAACTCTATCATACTTTTTATACATCATTTTATTCTCAAACTCTATTAGTATAGATTCATCACATAATGAACTCTGGGCATAAATAGTATACTCATCAACAACTTCCTTCACTTCAATAATGGCTTTTATATTAGGGGAATTTTCAAATTCCTGGATAAAACCCAATTTTTTATTCGTAATATACGAATTACTTACTAAATCTATTTTTATATCAGAAACTATTATATCTCCTATATTTTTTAATGCCGTTTTCTCATTATCCTCCAAAAACTCTGAGTATTCAATATAATGTACAATAAGATTCTTATTGTTTATAATATTAACTACTACAAATCTTTCATATCCATCAGTTATAATATTTTGAATTACCATCTCCATAACATTTTCTCCTTAATATTGGCTTTAAATGTTTTATCCTCTTCCACTATCAAAATTCAAATTTCTTTGATTAACATTTCAGCAAATACAAATTTATGATACTCCTAAAGAAGATATGTTATTTATTTCGTCACTTCTTCATACATCGTAATACATAGCCCAAGTTCTCCCATAAGCTCATATCCCAATTCAACAACTATATTTTTTTCAGGAAATAATTGATTAACTCTCATTTGCCAGAAATAGCACAAAACCTCACCAAAATTATAGATAATTTCATCATTATATGGCAATTGCGAATTATCACCAAGAAAAAAATCACCTAATGAACATGAATTTATAATCATTTCAATATCTTTTTTACAATAATTATATTTTTCCTCCAACCTTTCAACCATCGCAATTAATTTCTCATCATTATCTGAATTTTCCAGAAACATCTTGATAAATACATAATCCTTAACACAAATTATATCTGGACAAAATAATGCAGCTGCAGCCAAAGTACCATCCATCTGATTTTTAAACAATCCATAATGAACTAAATCCTCTACCCAAGCGGCATCCTTAATATTTTCCTTGATATTACAATTAACTATGCTACTATATTTCTTTATCATTTAACCTCACCATCCAAATATATATGTCAGCTTTATATGATTATCCTGAACATGACTGTCTCTGTTAAGCACACGCTTACATTGATACTTTCAAATATTACATCCTGATTGATAAATCACTTGATATTCACATTATAATATTTTACTCTCATATAGTAAAGTCCATCATCGTCTGATATCCATTTATCTTCACAATCCTCTTATACCCTCTACATTCTTATGTACAGCCTCTATAAGTTTTTCAAATATGATTCGGCTTGAACGTATATCTGAATAGATTAAGAAAAATATTTCTATTCCATAATCCTTATTAAATACAATTTATACCATTTTCTTCACAAAACTTATTCATATCCTCTTTAAAAAGCTTAAAATCTATCTTAGCTCTCGTTTTTATTGCTTTTACAGAATCTACAACATTTTTTATTATCAATGCCTTTTTTTCATCCATATTCGATTCAACATACGTTTCGTAATCGATTTGCAAACTTACAGATGCAAAGCCAGATTTTATTTCACATTTTTTTGTTTCTTTCCACAACCCTTTTTCTATTTCTTTCTTAGGTGCAATTATTGGTACAAGACCTATAATTTTAATAACATCACTATAATTTTTTTCTTTTACATAATATGATAATTTACGACAAAACCAATATATTTCATCTTCTACACCAAACTCCCTTGTATAGTACGCTGGCGAGTTAATATTTAATTCCATTTTACCAATCTCCTCATATAATAGCCTTAAATGGTGGATGACCTGTTTCAGCATTTCTTAATTGGGATGGTTTTCTAAATCTTAAACTTGTTTCAAAATTAAAAATAATCCAATGATTGCTAATATCCATCAATGAAATATTAATCCATATTGGTACAAACGGCGACTGGCATGCCACTAAATTTACTGTTTCCTCAATTGTCAACAATCTATTTCCTATATTTTTTTCACTCAAAGCGATTAGCCTCATTTGATTATCAAGTCCATTAAATGTTTTATCTTCTTCATAAACAGGTATTATTTTAAATCTAATACTTTTATCATCTAATTTGCTATTTCCTGTAATCTCATTTATTGTCAATATTAGATTATTATAGAAAATAGATTTATTCATTTCTTTTAGTTTTATCATATCCTCTTTCTCCATAATTAAAACGTATTTTCAGGCCATTATTACTTCATCTATTTACAAGCCTTTCAAATTTAACAATTCAGTAAATTTATTATAAAAAACGTATCTAAATATTCTGTACCGTCCCTAATAAGTCTAATTTTTTAGGAGGCACTTCATGCAACTACTCATTTTTTAATTCGTTATCTGCGCCTCGATTGCTTTTGCTATTATATACATATTGCTATCAATATTAGTACACGATAACCTAAAAATTTGGTTTCCTTGAGTAACACCATACTTTTTATTTAATTCTACAGCTTCATTTTCCGTAACCAATGACCAAAAATCACCATTGCCTTCATAAGTGAAACAAAATGTACTAATTACCATATACGTTCTATCAAATGTTATTTTAATTTTTTCAACATCCATTTTTAGTTTCCTCCATTAATTGCAATATGTGTTATTCATGCAATATTTTCATTAGATGTGCCATTTTTAATAATCTCTGCCATATTAACCACTTAATATTCAGTTTTATTAAGCTATCAATAAATTTATACTATTTTTGATTTTGTATCAAAAAATTTACTTCATCCTTAAGCCAACGTTTATTCTTTTCATAAAGGTAATTATAATTCACATCTGTATAATATTCCACAGGAGATATATTGTTATCCTTGCCTTGAATAATATGTGGTGAATCGGCTGTATAACCTATTTCAAGCCATAATTCTGTTAAGCCTATTAAACCATCAATACAATTTGATTTTTCTTTTAGAAAATTATTAACTCGTACAGCCCTTAATTTCCTGTCCTCTAAATCATCTTGACTTTTTTCTTCATTAGCCAACTCATAAAGGTTATTCATAATATCCTCTAAATCATAATCTCTAGAACCTGCCAGTTCACATATTTCAATTCTATTATCTTTTTCAAGCTGTTCCATCGCATATTCTACTATTTCATTTATAGAAATTTGCTTTTCTAATAATCCTCTATATAACATTCTCCAAGTTATATTCAACTTAAGTTCTTTAATATCTGCAATTTTAATCATAGTTCTATCGTTACTCCATTATAAACTTCACACATATCCGAATATCTTTAATACCTTCAGAGTACAATTCTAATACTTTCATTTCATCTTTACACACTGGCAAACTCTTACCAATAAAGCACTTTTCTATAACCTTGCCAGAATTAAGCAGTAAAAATATATCCCATTTTCTCCATTTCAATTAGTTCATCATTGGTATATTCTTTTACAAAAAATTCGCCTTTTTTAATATTTTGATATGGCACATTTTTTTTAATCCATTTTGTAAGATTATTGTACTCCATAACATAATTTTTACTTTGTTGTATTTGACTATTACAAGATTTATAATAGTCAGATATCCATAATCTGCCTCGTAATATTCTATTATCTTTTATCTTTGTTTTACAAAATTCAATAATCGGACTATTAAACACATCAATTAAATTATTTTTTTTTAATAAACAACCAAATTCTCTCTTATACAAATAACAATCATTGCAAAAACATAAATCTTGAAATTCTATTTTATTACCTTCATTATTCAGAAACAAAATTTCATTATTTAACATAAAATCAATGAACTGATTTTGTACATTTTCGCTCATATAAAAATTTATTTGTTTTCCCATAGCAAACATCCCTTTCGCTAATATTAATAAATTATTTTCATATCATATTTACCATTTATTAAATTCTGTCAATAATCTCAATTTCTGACCATGAATTTGTAATATTATTTCTTTCTGAATAATTTTCAAATGTCGAAATATATTCGTCTGAAATTTCCTTTGTCCAAATGCTATCACATTCTTCACATATGTAAAATATATCATTACTTTTTTTATTTTTAACTTTTAATATTTCTCCTTGCTCACAAATCGGACAAATCATAATCATATCCTCCTTTTTATTCTCTAAGGTATTGCGTAAGCCGATATTTTCTTTTATGCAGAATTTTGAAATATTTCAAATTATAAGTCAAAATCAAATAATTTTATCTTCATAACATTTAATTTTGCAAAAATCTCCTGAATTAAATTGAAGCTCTATATTTAAAATATTATCTATATAAAAAGCATCACTAGAAACAACATATGTTCCTTTTCCCCACTTTTCCTTATTGGTAAACTCAATATCTATAAATCGACTAATTGTAATTTTTTTTATTATATTTTTTAAATTAAGCAATTGCAACACAACAGTTCCTTTTGGATAGTCAATCTCCATTTTTTCCATTTTATAATCATGCAAAGCCGAATTTGCAAATACTTTTTCCACATCATTCATAATTTTTATTCCTTTCTATAATTCTTCCCATTCAATACATTTTGGTAATTGGAGTGTTTCAAAAAATTCTTCTATTGAGTTACTTGCGATTGACAAACTCATCCAATCATCCTGGTATATTTTTTCTTTCACTTACATAAACTTCATTATTGATGTCCATAATATCATTAACATTTATATACATATATCCATTCAATAGGTGCAGTTAGTTCATCCCAATTATCAACATCCTCCAATTCAAAACATAATCCTTCTATGCCTGGTATTGCATATACATCTCCATCGTTTTCAATTCCACCAAACTTGTTTACAACATCTTTCATTGTACTTCCAATACAAATAGACATAAAATCACCATAAAAGTCTTTTGTGACCCCAATTTGCACTAATTCTCCATTAACATTAAACCATAATTTAAAATTATCCAATGTATATATGCAAAAGCCATCTCCCCTTTCCCATATTTGGTAATTATCTTCTAAATTATTAAGTATATTTTCTTTCTTTGAACCAATTATATAATTACTTATTCTTATTCCAGGTTCTATTATTCCATTAATAAGTTTCATCACCATTTTACCCTTTCTACATAATATCAATTACATTTACATCATAAATCATATCACATCCTTATATTTTCAAACAAAATGGATTAATAATATCCAAATTCATGTGCATACTCTGAGTTCATTCTAATCAATTCATCTGATGAAACAATTGTTTTTGAAGCAGTTTCCAAATTACATTCTTTTGACCACAAAAAAGGATATATCAATATCATTTCATCAAATCCTACCTTGCTACAATCTTCTTTCCAACCATTCCATCTCATACTACTGTAAAATTCATCCGTATTTCCCTGTATTGCCCAGACAACAAATTCTGCGTAATTCATATCCATACACTCCCACTGCAAGTTATCAGGTGCAAAATACCACACTTTTTTTAATCCTTCCGGATATTTGCCAATATTTATAGCAAATATTCCCCCTACTACATCTTGACCAACAATCGTCATACTTTTCATAGTTACATTTTCTTTTTGATAACTCTGATAAGACAGAATTCCCTTATGTATCAAATTTTCCTGTCCCATTATTCTAATCCAATTATCAATAGAAATACCTGAAGAAAAAGTAACAATTGCACCTAACGTTGACTTTCTTATCAAATTCATTTTTTTCAATTCTGCATATCCTGCACTCTCATTCCCATCAAAAACACATATTTCTTTCGAAGAATCACTAATCAAATCATATATTTCATCCCACAAATCTCTTTCATCCATATTATACATCCTTTCTAAGTGTTTTATTTTTTGAATAGCCGGAACTAATTTCATCACTCATAATGCCTTCAACAAATTATGCAATATATCATCACTCATAATTTTTATAGCTCCTTCCGGGTATCCAATATCATCATATGATATAGAATAAATTTCTTTTTCTTCCAGTAAAAAAGATAACACATATTTATCATTATATTTATCATTATATCTATCAATCTTATTGTACACCCAGCTACTCTTTCTTATAAATTTATCAATAACTTTATTCCTTGGTAAAGACCATGTTGAATCACGATGTGTTACAACTAGTGTATCGAATTCTTTTGGAAATTGAGGTTTAAAGGTTTCGCTTTTGGGAATGGCAAAATAATATTGTTCATATTTTTTAAACATTATACCATCTTTTACAGCTTGTTCACATGTTTTTTTTATTAGGTTTCCATCATAATATTCACTATATTGACTTTTACTTTTTTTAATAGTCATCGAAAGTTTCCATGGATCAATACCGCACCATCTACTTCTATATCCAAAATCCCAGTCCAAAAAAAATTCTTTATTAAAAGCCCTACAACCTTTACCATGAAGTCTATAACTAATTCCCCTAACCTCAAACTCCATATTTGATTTTTTCATTCTATAATCAAAAAAATCTTTCTTTGTTTTCAGATTAAGGTTATCTCTATAATTAATTCCTTCTAATAAAATATTACAAGTGTCTTCAACATCTTTTATATACTTTTCCATAATGTTTTTAATTTTTTCTTCCATAATGTCTTCCTTTAACTCTTAAATCACTTAATTTATCACCTGAATAAGTTCTATTGTAGTATCAGAATTATTATCATCATTATCAGTAATGATGATAACAGATACGCACTTGTTGTTACCTGTCTATGGTTATCATTTTGCACCACATTCTATTTTCAGTTTTTCCACTCAATATCCCATCCGTCCAAAGTTTTCCATTCAAAAATTTCATTGAAATCCGAATAACAATTTTCACAAATACAACATGCACAATCTATAGTTACAAACCACCTTTGATATGGACTATTCATAACTTTATCCAAACAAAATATACACTGTTTTAAATGAGGTGCATTATTAACTATTTCTTCTCCATCTGTTGGATTTAAATCAACACTTTTTAGATATTCGACATTCTTTTGTAAACGCCAATCTTTGTTATTACTCATATGTTTGTCACCTCCTCAAAATACTTTTTAAGTCGTCAACCACCACTTCAAGAGGTGATGTCACAGTTCCTTTTCCACTTTTTATTGCTGTAAATGCATTTATTCCTAATGCTACAACGTTACTTGCTGTATCAGTCCCAAGCCATTTAATATGGCATGTCCTAAATTCTTCCAGTTAAGTCTGTCAAGTTGTGACAATCCAAACGGGTCTGTCTACTTTATAGGATTATGTCATTTTGTATGCAATGCAAAATCTTACTGCTTCATTCAAAGCATCCATTACATCACTTTTTTGCATATTCTCATCATCATAAAAACAATATACCGGTTGTTTCTCTTCTTCATTTGATATTTCAATATCCATAGCTTCAAAATAGACAAATTGATATGGCACAAATTGCGAATTGGTTACCGAAAGTTGTGCTATACAATTTTCAAAATCAAAGTCAATAATCAACGCATCATTATTATTTGTGGACACAATAATATTATTTTCATTCTTCATATCAGATGAAATTTTTTCATACCATTCCATAACGGATTCTTTAATAATCTCATAATTATAATCACTCATATTACTTCCTCCTATCATTAGTACAGTACATCGCATTAATCTATGTACTCAGGTATTATGTTTTCACCTATAACACAATCGAACATTTTTATAGTTTATATCTCATCCTCATATGGTTGACGAACCATATTTATAAAACGTTCTTCTGTGGCTCCAAACAACTTATAATTCTTCTTAGCAGTATTCAATGACACCTTATTTGCTCCAATAATTCTATCGGGCATATTTTGAGCCACTTCATCATATTCCCAAAAGCAAACATCACAAATATCTGTAATTAATTCATCTGTATCATCAATAGTTAAGTATCCACAACATGGACATTTTTTCATAAAACTCTCTCCTTAAAATTTCTTGATGCATATTTTTTAATTTGCTCTAGCCAATATACCATTCTATTTTCGTGCTTAAAAAGTGTACAGTCAAGCATCTTATACATCTGTTCCAACATCTTGTCTACTTTAACAAGCACATTACCTGCTTAGCTGATATTACTTTAATGCATCTTTTGCATACAAAATATCTTGCTCTAATTTTAAATCCAGATACTTGACAACCAATTTTTCTATACATTCAATAAATCTAGAAATTTGTACTTGTTCTGAAATATCTTCAAATATTTCACTTATCCAATCTATATTTTCTTTGCAACAACAATTCAAATACACTATAGTGCTTTCTTCAATTCTTTCGAAGATGATAGCAGGTTATTTCCACTTGTTGCGGCCGTAAATGCGTTTATTCCAAATGACACCAGATTCTTAGCTGTATCTTCTGAGAATAACTTGCCATTTATCATATTTTTGACTATCGCTTTGGCATTGTTAACGCCTCCGATTGCCGCCTGTGTAAATGTTGCCGCATTACTTACCACCTTGCACGCTGTACTTACTATTTTAGCTGCTGTGGTTATTTTCGCTGCTGTCATTATTCCCGAAGCAATATATGTAATCCTTATTTCATTATTTTTACCGATATCTTTGTATTTTTAATACTATAGTCAATGTTACATTTTTTACAATAACCTCAAATTACTTTTTCGAAATCACTATATCTTTCGGTTTGATCCAGGATAAACTCTCTTGTAAAATCTTGCAGAACTCTTCCTCATTTTCTATTTCATATCGTTCTTTAATTTTTTCATCTTCTCGTAAAAGAAACAAATAAAAACTTGACAATCTAACAATTTTTTCCAAAAAAATTAATAATGAATTTCTAATAAAATCGCCTTGAAAATTATTAGCTAAAAATTCCAATTCGGAAAGTTCATTTTCTTTATAAATAAATGCACTATACTTTTGTTCATCTAAATTTTTTCCTAATATATCGCTATAATATTTTAAATTTGTTAACTTTTCAAATACAAGATTTTTGCTAATAAATCTCGCAGGTTCTTGTGAGAATAGCATACCATCCCATTCTACTAATTGTTCTTCTAAATCAATTTTTTTATTTCATCCTTTGGTATAACAATATCCAATAAAAAATCCATATTATAATCATCCTCCTTTATGATAATATGGTGTAGGTTCTCTTCTAACCCAACCACCTCTGTCTGGATTATATTCAAATATATGCTGATGTGGATTAGTATGATGTTTAGGCGTTCCATGATCAGTCCAATGTACTTCACTCCAAGGAACTGTAAATTATATTCCAACAGTGGCTTATTATTAGCTTTATTGCCCCACTTATTTCCAACATCTGTTCCTATCATTTTCTTGATATCCTTACCAGATGTCACAGCTCCTTTTCCACTTACTATCGTTGTAAATAAATTTAGTCCTAATGCTGCAACATTACTTTCTGTATCAATCGATAGTAGTTTTCCGCTTTTGGCATTTCTGAATATGGCTTTTGCATTTTCTAAACCTTATATTGCTGCCTGGGTAAATGTCGCCCTCACAGGCATACCATACTGCGTTTATACCATCGAATATAAAGCCATATCCATTTATACATCCCTGTATGTTTAATGCTGAATGTCCAACATTTCTCCAGTTAATTTTATCAAGTGGTGACAATCCGAATGGGTCTGTCAGCTTTATAGGATTACCCTGGACATAACTGTATCTATTAAGGCTCTAGCTTACATTGATACTTCCATGTGCTACGTCCTGATTGACTAATCGCTTGATATTAACATTATAATATCTTGAACCATCTAATCACTTTTCTAATTGAAAATGTCACAGAAAATACGCATTATCTCAACAACATATGCTATGATTTTCTTTTACCATACATTAATAAAAATATCTATACCCTCTTCTTTCACAAAAAACGCTTCCAACGAATCAGCAATATAAACCATTTCATTAGCATCTAGATTACCAAATGAAACCATATAAACTCCAAAACCATTGATACCATTTGCATAAATCACTGCATTACTGCATTCATCATCACCTATTGCCAAAGAATTTGGTATATACTTTTGAATATTATATGCAGAATTCATTTCTATACATCCACTTGCCCCCATATTCGTATATACTTTTCATTTTTGACCATTATCTCAAGTTCTGTTTTCTCTTTAATAATCTCTATAAATTCAAGAGGAACATCAATTTTTGAGTAATGAATTAATTCATCAATTTCAGTATCACTTGATTTTGCATCACCTACAGCAATTTCAAATGACTTACTCATTTTACTTAATATACTCATTAATATTTTATCCTTTCATACTTAACATCAAGTTTATCTAACATTCTATATTGTTGTTCCATTATGTCATTTATTACTGCATCCGAGAATCCTGCCTCCCTAAAATCAGAAACAATATTTCGGCGTTATCAGATACGGATAGTTTCAGATTGCTGGTGATTATCCATGATTATCTTAGTTGTCTGTATTCATGAGACCCCAGCGAATTGTTTGTAAGCTGTCTTTGAATCTCATAATTCATCTTACAGTAAAACTTAATTACGAGAAAATCTTAGAAAATGGCTCGATTTCTAAAGAAAAATGGGGTCTCGTAATATCTTTGAAAGTAAAATCAAAAGAATCTGATACCGTCTTTCTGGCAAAAATCTGTATGTGATTTACCGTCTTTCAAAGAAATATTCGAATCGAAATTACCTCTTTTTTGACCATTTTTATATCTGAAATACCACTTAAGGAGATTATTTTTACAGAAAAACGCATTGTCTTCATAGCACCAAGTACCATGAAAACAATGCTTTTTTCATCTTTGATAAAAGAATATTTAGTTATAATTTCGGATGTACTTAAATACCATCTATACTGACAGCCTTATGCCATATCGACTCAAAGTATTCTTTATCAATTTCACAGGCTTCAAATTGTACATCTAAATTAATATCCTCCAATGAAGGGATTTCAGTTTTTGACAAAAATGTGCCATTTACACTTTTGTTTTCACAAGCATATCCTAATTCATTATTTTTGTAAACTTCAACCTTTCTAACTTCATTCCGCATACTATCTAACTCTGAATATAAAAGAATTGGCTCATCTTCAAAATCATGTATCCACTGTACCTTTATATATGTCATTTTAATCACCCACCTTTCCGTAAGAAACTATTCTATCCATTAAATCTAAAGGTTCTTGATTTAGAATGACAAATACATTGTCTATTCCATATACTACATCCAAATCTGTAACATCTATCTCTACATAATAAGCATATTTTGCTCCTTGAAATGGATTATGGATAAAACTTCTCGATAATTGGGCTGGTGATTTGGTACCAGGTACTATATCAGATAAATACTGCCCCTCCCCATAAAAACAATCATTAGGATTGTTAGCTTTAAGTGAAGGATTTAATTTCTTCGACTCAACAATTCCATTCATACCTTTCTCATTGGTATAATGGTATAAAGTATTAGAAGGACTACCACTCTTATCCGCAAAGAACTGCAAATTACATTCCAACAGTGGTTCTTTCTTTGCTTTCTTGCCCCATTTACTTCCAACACTGTCTCCCACCACTTTCTTCAATTCTTTTGAAGATGATAGCAGGTTCTTTCCACTTGTTGCTGCCGTAAATGCGTTTATTCCAAATGACACCAGATTCTTAGCTGTATCTTCTGAGAATAACTTGCCATTTATCATATTTTTGACTATCGCTTTGGCATTGTTAACGCCTCCGATTGCCGCCTGTGTAAATGTTGCCGCGTTACTTACCACCTTGCACGCTGTACTTACTATTTTAGCTGCTGTGGTTATTTTCGCCGCCGTCATTATTCCCGAAGCAATATTTCCTATCATCGGTAATGCCGACATCATCGACAACACTGCCATTCCATACTCACCGTCGTGTGCATACCATATGGCATTGGCTATATCAAATGCCTCTCCGATTACAGGTATCAGTCCCAAGCCATTTAATATGGCATGTCCTAAATTCTTCCAGTTGAGTCTGTCAAGTGGTGACAATCCAAATGGGTCTGTCAGCTTTATAGGATTACCCTGGACATAACTGTATCTGTTAAGACTCTGGCTTACATTGATACTTCCATGTACTACGTCCTGATTGATGAATCGCTTGATATTCACATTATAATATCTTGCTCTCATATAGTAAAGACCATTATCATCTGTCATTACGCCTAGCTGACCATTATATAAGAATGGGGTTATCTTAGTATCTCCACTTAGAACTTCACCGTAGGCACCATATTCATAGCTTTGGATTACATTTCCATTATTGTCGGTTAACTTTGTGGTACTTCCAATATTATTGTAATGATAGTATGTTGTACCATCCGTATCTTTATCTGATGATTTGTCAGATGATAAATCTTGTACTTTGTTATCGGATGTTGTGCTGTCTGCTTCATTATCATTATAACTGTATATCAGACCATTGCCATATACATAGACTGTATGTATCTTCTTTCCGTCATTAGTTTTCTCATATGATTCTAATACCTGCGACATTTCGCCTGCCACATCTGTCACATATGTAATCTTTTTATCAGTTGTTGTTACTGATGTTCTTGTATTTTCGGCATCGTAGTCGTATGTTACATTTCCTGCACTGATAAGTCTGTTTCGGCTGTCATATGTAAGGTTACACATTTCTCCATTCACAGGACCATATAACATATTTCCATCTTTATCATATTTTATCTTTTTATTATTATAGCTTATAAGACGGTTTGCACTGTCATATTCCATTTCTAATGAAGTAGTTACTGTTTCACCATCAGATGTTACGATGCTGTTACTTTCTGCTGCAAGTTTCAATGCTGTCTTGTTAGCAGTATCCGGTACAGGTAATGTGTAATTATTATCCTCTGTTAAACCATTGGTTGTTTCAGATTCATTTTTTATATCGACTGTTGATTCGTCTAATGTAGCATCTGTTGTTTTCGCTGATGTATCAGCTGTTACATCTACAACACCTACGATATTTCCTCTGACATCGTATTTATAATGATATTCGTTGATGACCTCACCTGTGGCGGTTTTTATGTCCTTTTTAGAGATCAGTAAACCAAGCTCATTGTATTCACAATGCTCTTTTGTTCCGTTTGGTCTTTCTGTATCTGTCAGATTTCCTGTTTTATCATATTTATAGTAGGTTACTCTGCCTTTGCTGTCTGTTACTGTCGCTATCTGACCGCCTGCATAGTATGTATAGCGGATTGTTTCTCCACCTGGATATGCTATTGTAAGTATGTTGCCTAATTCATCATAGCCGTATCTTATGGTCTTTCCGTTGGCATCTGTGCATGATGTCACCCTGTTTCGGCTGTCATATGTTCTAGTGATGACTTTGATGCTTTTGGCATTTGCGGCTGACATTCCCTTTATTTTGCCTGTGTTTTCCTGCTTTCTCTCTTCTGTTTCTCTTAACACATTGCCGTTTTTATCATATTCATATGTTATCCTGCCTGTTTCATCTTCCTTTGATGTTATTCTTCCGATGGCATCATATGTATATTTTGTCTTTTGATTTCTTCCGTTTGTACTTTCCGTAAGAAGTCCTGTTGCATTGTATTCATTTGTCTTTGTTACGCCTATGGCATTTGTCTCTGATACCGGTCTGCACATCTTGTCATAAGTGTAGGTTGTTGTTCCTCCATTTGCATCGGTTACCGTTGTAACATTTCCTATGTTATCATAAGATGTTTTGGTGATTCCGTCTAATGGATCTGTTACTTCTGTAAGTCTGCCTGTTTTATCATAATTATATGAGGTTGTTACGCTGTCTTCTGTATTAGTGTATTTATTCTCTTTTATGAGGTTATTGGTATTATTATACTCATACGTATTTTCATGACCTGCAGCATCTATTGTCTTTATAAGATTATTGTTTATGTCATATTCATAACGGGTTGTATGTCCCTCTTCATCTGTTTCACTTATAAGATTGCCAAGTCTGTCGTAACTGTATGTCTTCGCATTTCCTGCTTCATTTATAGTTTTAGTAAGACGTGATAAAGCATCATATTCATATGAAATGGTTATCTTACCATTTGCCTTAGTCTCTGTACTTACTGATATTAATCTTGACAATGCATCATATGTATTAGTCATTATGGTTCCATCAGGTAATGTCTTTTCGATACAGTTACCGTTTGCATCGTATTTGTATGAGGTTGTGTTACCATTTTTATCTGTTGTGCTTAGTAAACGTCCGTTTATGCCATACTCGCATTTCTCTGAATTGCCTAATGCATCTCTGGTCTCAATAATTCTTCCCATTTCATCATATCGATATGTTTCTGAATTATTCTGTGAGTCTGTTTTTCTGATTAATTTCCATGTGCTGTCATATGTGTAAAGTGTACGACTATTATCAGGATATATTTCTGCATATAATTTTCCATTTGGATAATATGCATATTTTATCTTGTCACCAGCTGCATTGGTTTCGCTTATCTTCTGGTTAAGTGCATCATATTCATAAGTTATTACATTGCCTGACTCATCTGTTTCACTAAGCATATTTCCTTCGGCATCATATGTATAACTTAATTCAGTACCATCAGGTTTAATTATCTTAGTGTTTCTTCCATTTGAATCATATTCATATCTTATCTTTCTGCCGTCAGGAGTAATGTCTGCTGTCTTATTTCCGATAATGTCATATTCATATGTTGTAGTCTGTCCTGCTTCATTAGTCTCTGTAAGAACATTTCCATATTTATCATATGTATATGACTTTGTTCCTCCGATAGCATTTGTCTTAGTTAATGTTCTTAACAAGGCATCGTGTGTATAAACGGTAGTGCCTCCAAGGGCATCTGTCTCACTGACCACACAGCCTGTTCCGTCATAAGTATATGTTTTCGCATTGCCATTATAGTCTGTAGTCTTTACTAACATTCCTTCGGCATATTCATACGTTGTGCTTCCGATACCTTCTATGGTCTTTCTTAATACCTGTGCATAATCATTATATTCATATGTAGTTACGCATCCTGCATAATCTGTAGTTTTAATAAGCAGATTTCTGTCATTATATTCGTATGTGGCAGTATTTCCATTAGCATCTGTTGTTGATGTTACATTGCCATTATCATCATAGGTGAATTTAAGTTTATTACCACTCTGGTCTCTGACTGATATCTTTCTGTTATGGCTGTCATACTCATTGATGACTGTTCCATCTAATGCATCTTTTTCAAATATCTGATTGCCATTTTCATCATAGCCCATCTCCGTAACATTTCCATTTGTATTAACATTCTTAATGGTTCTTCCATTGGAATCTAATACTACTTCACCGACATTGCCTAAACTGTCATAGGCTTTCACAATAGTATTTTCACCATCATTTTCATATGTCATCTTAAGACTCTGCTTACTCTCATCAGCATCTGACTGTTCTATTACTCTGCCTTTTTCATCATAAATATTTTTAACATATGTAACGTTTTCACAATCTGTCTCGCTTATAATTCTGTTTTCTGCATCATAAGTAAATGTAGTGGTTTCTCCCATTACATTTGTATAGGTCATAAGCTTTCCGTCCTGATATGTGAATGTCGATTTTCTTCCATTATCATCTGCAACAGATGTAATTAATCCCTCAGAATTATAGTTAATTATAATTCTCTTTCCACTTGCCTCCTCTGTAATTATTTTCTGTGTATTTCCATATGTAATATATCTGTTTCTTCCGTTAGAATCAGTTATCTGTGTGTTTCTTCCTGATTCATCGTATAGATATATTTCCTTTGTCGGTGTAATTACCTTATATGTACCATCAGCTTCTTTAAACAGCTTATACTCCTTTGTTAATTCTGATATCGGTATATATTCACCAACATTTGAATTCTCTTCAAGGAATATTTCATCATCAACCACCTTGCCATAATAGGTTCCATCTGCCATTTCCTTATTAATAAATGCACCTGTTATGCCTGATGTAAGATTTAGTGATATAACATTATTTTTATCCTCTATTGATGTCTCTAAATTATTATAGAATCCATATCCGTTTTCGCCTTTTAATGTTGAAAGTCCGGAATTATATTCAAGGTTAAATGCTAACTCTGAAGCAGCGTTTACACTCATAGGTGTCATACTGTCCGTAAATGCACCTGTGCTTAAATCTACAGGATCACCGAAATAATTCTTAACCTCTACCTGTTCTACTATCGTTTTGGAAATATGACTGTCTATAGGATGTACTTCTATCGTTACACCCTCTATATCACCAAATGCCTCTACTAATGATTCTATCAATGTATAATATTCTTTATCCTTATCACCAGAACCTCCAAACTTAGTAAAATATGTTCCATTTACTGCCTGTCCCGAATATAATACCGGTATTCTAAAAGTATCTCCTCCTTTTAGTACTGTTGCACTTGTGTAACCCGATGGTGCAGAGATTATATTTGAGCTTCCTCTATGAACTGTTTCGTTTTTATCTTTATCTATGACTAACGTATCACTTCTGGAAGTTTCATAATGATACGGTGGCATTGATGTATGGAAGTTATACAGGTCTTTTCCTGATGTGTTCTTAATCTCGAACTGTATATAATAATTCTCGTCTATATATGCATCTTTTTCCGGATATATGGATACAACTATTCCCTCTCCTTTGGTTACTTCGAATTCTTTCTCTGTTTCAAAATGTGCATATATATTTCTGTTAAATGGAGACAATTTACCTGTGAAATCTGCCTCCAGCTTATATGAGCCTGATTTATCCCCTTTTACAACCCATGTCGCTGTCTTCTGCTGTTGTCCCATAATATTACCCATATCATATGTCAATGACTGTTTGTCCTTAGTCACTGCTAAAGATACTCCATCCGGTAATTTTAATTCTGCTTTTGATTCTTTTATAACATATTTTGTCTCTGCTGCATTCAGTATATTCAAATCCACACTATACATATCTTTAAGCCAGCTTACTTTATTAGACGTAGAGACTATTGCAATTATAGGCTGGTCTTTCTCTAACAGTTTAGCTTCCGGTACGGGTTCTTTTGCCGGCGTATGTGTTCCTGATGAAGTTGACTCTGGCTCCTTCCATTCTCCATGGAAATCTAATGCATTACCGGGTGTTTCTGATATTCCGCCTCCTATATACTGTATCTGGCGTGGAATAGGCGATTTAGCCAATTTAACCGTTATGGTAAACGCAAATGAATTAATATTATCAGGATCTGATACATCTACTCCTGCATCTATAATCTCCTGTAATGTCATTCTCTTAACATCAAGATTACCAACTACAATATTACCCTCTTCAAGCTGTAGATTAATTATCTTCTTCTCATATCTGTCTATGACTACTGTAGTGTCTGCTGGTAAATATTTATCATAATAAGCAGCTATCTCATATACACCCTCTGCACCTGCTATTTTTATCTCGCCTTTAGCATCTGCACGCATTGTATCTATGCTGCCATCAGGTGATTTTAAATATATATCTACATATGGCAATGGTATACCATTTTTATCTGTTACATTTACGGTTGCAGTTCCACTATTTTCATTATTAAGGACTTTTACCGTTGTCTCAGCACTTGAAGTATTTCCTGCCGCATCTTTAACGGTCAGTTTTACCTTATATACACCCTCTTTATTATATGTGTATACAGGCATAACTCCCTTTAATACGTCACCATTTCCCATACTCCATGTATAATCTGTTATTCTGACATTATCGGTCGATGCACCGCCATCTAATGATATTTCGAAGCCTGTCAGCGTACAGATATTCTCTGTGATTATGGCTGCAGGTGCTTCTGTATCCTCATCTGTAGCATATGATGTAACAACCTCTGATTCTGAATAATTGCCATATATATCGTAAGCTAATACCTTATAACAATATATTCTGCCCGGTACTGCTGTTTTGTCTATGTATTTTCTGGCACTAGTAGTAGCTATACAGCTATATCCGCCTCCTGATACATCAGCCTTATATATTTTATATTCTTTAAAATCTTCTGACTGTTCGCCTGTAATTGCTACTTCTATCTTATATCCTCCCGGAGTACACTCAATTACAGGTGTATCAGGTGGTGTCGTATCTATAGTATAGCTGACTTCTGTATATTCACTGTAATTTCCGAACTTATCTGTTGCAGATACTCTGAAATCATATTTTCCCTCTGTAAGTCCCACTTCTTTTGGCGAAAACTGTACATATACACTTCTTTCATTTTCTTCTAAATATGTCTTAGTATATATCTTATTAAATAAGCCTGCATCATCAGCCTCTTTCTTACATTCAACCACTACCTCCTGAATGGCAGAATTATCAATTGCTACTATGTTAATATTTCCATTTAATCCGATTACCGAATCTGTCTTTGGAGAAATGCCTTTAATCACAGGTGCCTCTGTATCCTCATCTACTGTAGCAGATACTATTTCACCATATTCGCCTGTGTTTCCTGCAATATCTGTTGCGGCTACCCTATATCTGTATGTATGTCCCGGAATTACATTATTATCATAATAGTCTGTGTTTGTACATTTATCTGAAATGTTATAAAAGGCTCCGTCCTCACCATCAGCTCTGCTGACAACGTAACAGACAGTATCTCCCTCCTGACCGTCCCACGATATATTAACATATCCTTTTTCACCATATGCTTTCGTGTTCTCTGGTCTGTCAGGTGCTGTTCTGTCAATTATATATTTGACAATTACTTCATTACCACCTTCTAATAAGGCATTTTTATTTCCTGACAAATCATATGCCTGGAATCTCACATATACTTCGCCCTCCGGAATATCTGCAGTATTCCATACATACTCAATAGTTTCATTACATAATTTTTCCTTTGTCTCAATGCTTGCTAACTTAACATAATTTATACCATCCACAGAGTATGCAAATACTCCATTTTTCACTCCATCATTATCTGATACAGACATTGACAGCTCAATTGTATCTCTATATCTTGACTGTATTGGAAGTATACTGTTAATTGATGGTGAAATCTCATCACTTATGGTTGTAACAGTTATTTCATCAGATGGTATTCCCCGGTTACCAAGCCTGTCATATCCGACTACTCTGAATGTATAAGTTTCTTCAGGTATTAAATTGTTCACATTATAGCCTAATACATCTTTTACAGTTCCTATTCTCACGAATTCATCTGTATCAGGATTAACTAATTTCTCCACAGCAAAATATGCTAAGTCATCTGCCTTAACATCTTTCCATCTTAACTGTACACTTGTTGCCTTTATGGTATGCTTATCTAATTCTATTTTCTCTATACCTGTATTATCTGTTGTATATCTTCTGGTATATAACTCTGTACTTTCATTCCCTGCAATATCCATTGCAACTGCAGATAATATATATACTCCATCTTCTAATTTCGTGGTATCAAAATTAAATGCAGCCACACCGTCTACACATTCGCTTGTACCTATCTTCGTTGTTTTATTATCATCTTCCCTGTTATAATAGAGTGTAATCTGCTTAACTTTCACATTATCTGCTGCAGTAACACTTATTTCTTTCACTCCTGCTATCTCTTTATCATCAGGTGTTATTCCCTTAATAACAGGAGGTATGTTATCCCTTGTTGTCTGTATTGTTACTGATTCAGTAATACTGCTTTCATTATTATATTTGTCATATGCTGATATTGCATATTCATATATTTTGCCCTCTTCTACATTTTTATCACTATATCCGGTCTCGAATTTGCCTGGGATTTTCACATATTGTTTAAATACATTATTATCTTCTGTCTTCCTGTACACTACATAACCTTCGCAGTCAGCACTTACCGATGGTGTAAAATGCAGTATATTAACACCGTCTTCACTCTTAACTGTCAGATTCTGTGGTTTCTCCGGTGCTGACTTATCAATGATATATGTAACTGATTTAGTAGAACTGTTACCATCTTCATCATATACAGTAATCTTAATTTCATACTCGCCGCCATCATTTATGTTGCTTATATCCCAATTGTATGATGCATATAATCTTCCATAAGATTCTCTTGAGAAATGCAATTTATCCGCAATAGTCTGCCATTCACTGCCATTATATCTATATTCTAATGCTGCTGTATAATTTGAATTATTAATATTATTATTTGCATATATGGTTATATTAACTTTATCATTGCCTATAGCACTATTATCGCCAGGTGATATACTCTCAATTGCCGGATTACTCACATATGTTTTTACTACACTGGTTTTATCAGAACGATTACCTGCCCTGTCAACTGCTACTACATAATATTCATATACTGTGTCCTGTTTTAAATCACTGTCTCTGTAATTAATATAATTATCATTTTTACCAGCCTTCAATTCATCTATTTTCTTACCATTACGATATATCTCGTATCTATCAACTCCAAGATTATCTGTAGATGCATACCAGGACATTGATACTGAACTTCCTGTTCTCTTATATATACTGAACCTATAAGGTATGGTAGGCGGCTCATTATCACCCTCTGTCGTAACTGTAAGAAGTGTTCTGTTAGTCGATTTATTATCACAGTAATCATATGCACATACCTCATATGTATAATCTGTTCCCGGCATCAGTTCTATATCTTTATATGTTGTGTTATTAATGTCATCAATTAATTCTCCATCTCTATACAGATAATATCCACATACTTCCATATTATCAGCAGCTTCATCAAATTTTAACGAAATTGTATCCATCGTAATCTCTGTAGCTGCCAAATTCTCTACGTCTGATGGGTTTTCTTTGTCATTATAATCTCTTACTATGACACTACATAATCTGTTAATGTCAATGTCTGATTCATAACCTTTCTCTAATGCTTTAGTAATTACTAAAACATTAAATAACTGGCTGTTTCTGTAATTATTGACAGTTATCTTCTGTCTTAATTTTCCCTCATTATTGTTTCCGCTTAGTATAGTCTTATGCGTTCCTGTGGCACAAAAGCTCTCAGGCTTGTCACATATGAAATCACCTTTTACTTCCAATGTACCTGCTGACAGTGTTCCTGTACCTGTCTTTGTTCCTATGTGCAGGTCACCCTTTACTAATACATAACCCTGTTCGTTGTCCATATTGAGTGAACAACTATAAACATTATTTTTATCCTCATATCCACTATCTATTATCGTATTTCCATTACAGATTAACTGACCTGACTCTGCATTGATAATATATTTGTTAATTATATTGTCAGTCTCTAAAGAACCATTATTCATATTTAAATGCCCCTGGTTCACGAAGCTTTTAGATATAATTTTACCATTATCAACATTTAGTGTGCCTGAATTATCAAATTCATTTTCAGATATAATTTCTCCATCATTTACATATGTTGTACCTATATTTGTAATGCTGTCAGCCTTTACTGTATATTTGTCCAATTGCACATATCCCATTTCTAACTTGCCTTTAACACAAAGGTTATGTTCTAACTTTTTAATTACAGAATTATCTTGCTGAATGTCTGCTTCTATTATTTCATTCTTTATGCTGCCTAACCCCTGTACTTTTATTAATGGCTGTCCTTTAAGTTTAGCATCCTTTAAATCTATTTCTTTACGAACACAAAATTCATCCTCCAAAGTAATTTCTGTACTGTTTACAATCATTGTATCAACTTCAGCTATAGTATTTTTATCATTATTAACTTTTTCACCATTAAATGTCAATATGGCATATATATATGCTTCAATATATTTTGCATATTTATCGTTTTCTCTGTGTAATATACTTCCATCAAGATTAACATCTATATATGAATGCCAGCATGATTCTAATATAAGATTTCCCCTTATATCAATTTTCGAATTATCCACTTCATTAGTTTTTGATATATTATTATAAATCGCATTTACTACATAATTACCTTTTACTTCTATTTTTGTATTTTCAACTCTAATATTGTATCCTTGATACAAGTTTTCTTTTATTTCTACACTTGCATCATTACAGATAATTTCTCTATCTTGATATAAGTTTCCATATACCAATAATGAGCAAGCATTTATTTCTAAATATCCACTTACATATACATCTCCATCTATAGCTGTATCATTTGTGATAGTCTCCCCATCATAGATATATCCCACTCTATGCTTACCATTTTGTAAATCTGTAATTTTAATTTTACTGCTTATTTTTACTCCATATACAGAATCATTTAATGATTTTACCATACCAAGATTAGTTGCCTCTTTAGTCCTTATTTCCTGAGTATCTTCTCCTGACATAATTATATTACATAAATCTGTTGTTATAAATTTACTGTTTATATCCATATTTCCTGTTATATTTAATGTTCCCTTATCAAGACATGATAGATTGTCTGATTCATACTTTAAATTTTTACAATTGATAATTGATTTTTCATCTGTAATCTCTATTTGTGAACCATTCTTAATAATCAGTTCTCCTGCTGTAACTACACCTCCATTATTTATTAATTTTGATTCCTTACCATTATATCTACTAAGGCATAATTTTTCACCTGCACTTAACGAGCCATCTATGGTAAGGCTCACGCCTGATATCTCTATATTTCTTGCACTTATTTTACTCTTAATCTTAACATTTCCAGATATTATAATATCACCATTTATATCAATATCTCTTTCCAGTTCAATATTATCTTTTACTATTACTCTGCCCGAAATACTATTATTTTCCATACTGGTGGTATCATATACGCATAAATTATTTATATTTGTATCATTACCATATACTTTTCCTGATGCGCCAAAATTGCCCCAGCCATATATATACACACTTTCACATTCACATTCAAGATTAGGTATAATAAATTCAGAGTCTGTATTAATTTCCTGTTTTTTAACTCCATTAAGACATAATGTGAGATTACCATCTAATTTAACTTTTTTTCTTTTTTCAATCGTTATATCTCCCTTAACGCTAATCTTTCCATTAAGTTCTGCTATCTCTGTGAAATAATTTTCTCCAATGTATAAATTTCCTGATATACTTATGTTATCAATATCTTTTTCCATAACAAGACTACCACTGTTAAATCTACACTGGTCTTCTATTATCACATTTCCGTTATTCAGGCAAAATGTTCCATTATTCTGTATTAAATCTCCCTTGATTGTTAAGTACCCATTATCTATTTTTGAATCTCCTGCATACTGGCTGAAATCACCATTAATTATTAGTTTTCCATTATTAATATTTACTGTTCCATTGTTATTTACAAAATCTCCATTTACAATTATTGTGTGTCCATTAAGGTCAAGTTCTCCACCTATTAACTCCACATTGTCTAACTCTATATCTTCATTTAGTATCCAGCCATATATTATTTCTGAATTATCCGCATAGATTCTGTTCTTTGTTTTTTCTATATTATTCAGACTGCCACTTACTATATGAACTTTTCCGGTATTGTTATTATTCTTAATTCTTCCAATACTTCCTGATATATTAAGTATCTGATCTGATTTTCCATTTAATATGACCAGTAGCTCATCATCTGTTCCCAGACTAATCTCTGAATTTATATCTCCACCTATCTCAAGTGTACCTTTATACATACTACTAGACTGTGTATCTAAAACATTAAACTTACCATTAACTTTAAAATAATCATTTTCATTATTCATACAGATAGAAACCGGTTCACTATAATAACTATAATAATCCTCTATCATTTGATAATCCTCTATCATTTGATAATCCCCTTTTACTTCTAATCTTCCGCCATTAAAGATTATAGAGCCATCACAATGATAAAATGAACCATTTATTGTCAGCTTATGCCCATTTAGATCAAGATTACTGTCTAGGGCAAAGTCCCCATCTATTACCATATCTCTGTCCAATGTTCCTAAATCATAATATTTAATCCCATTATATGATGGTGTTATTTCTTCATAACGTATGTTTTTTATTTTCGCCTCTTCATCTATACTGATTCCATCAATTGATGTATTATTTACTATCAGATTTGAAATGTTTCCGGAAATATTCTGTGTTTTCCATCCACTTAGAATTACTTTTGCATTATCATATGTATTTATACTATTATATTTTCCCTTAAGTTCAATAGTTCCATCACAAATGTTTTCAGCAAATCCCAGGTCACATCTGCCATATATGCAGACATAGTCCTCCGGATGACTCATCTTAAGCACAATATTATCTGAAGATGCCCATTGTGTATTAAAATATCCATAAATTATTAATTTTCCCTTGTTCATTATAATATCCCCGCCGCCGTAATTATACTCATTGACCTCCACATTACCGCCTATTTCAATTATCCCTTCTATTGAAATTGAATTTGCCCTTATATTATTTGCAATATATACATTCTTCGTTATATAAATATCTCCATCCGTACTTATTTCGCCATTATTGAATATATTGTTATCTGTATATATATTTATATATCCCTTAACATTTATCCTGTCATTATCATTGTCCATAATGATATTGCCTTTGCCTACATAGTCACCAATATCTTCTGAATATGATGCATAATTAACATCAACACTACCATCAACATTTAATGTACCGCCATTAATTCTAAGGCTTCCATCTGTTACATTGACATTTCCTTTAACATAAAGGGTATGTCCATTAAGATTAACTTCTCCACCACTTATATATAAATCAGCCTCTATTACCTCATCTTTGTCAAGTGTCCAATTATGAACATAAACATCTTCTTTCTTATCTATATTACTTCTATCTTCTCTTCTGATGTTTCCATTAACCTCACATTTTATTGTCTGATTATAATTCTTCAAAAATATCCCCGCATCACTACTATTATAACTAACAAGATTATCTATTATTATATCAGAGGTTATTGTCTGAAGCCCATCTCCTCTCAGATTCATTGTTAATGCATCACTAAATTGCACATCTTTTGCAGCAGTAAAATCTCCATACAAATCAATTCGTCCGTTTTTAAACTTATATCTTCTATCATCAGTTTCTGAATTGCAGGTAAGATTTCCTCTGACAATCATTTCATCTGACGAATAAATCATTTTACAATCAGAGTTATTTTCAAAGGTAACATTTCCACCACATTTTAATTTTCCCTTGTTAAATAATAAATATCCTTCTTCTGCATTGACATTTCCATAAACAGTCAAAGTATATCCATTAAGGTCAAGATTTCCTTTCATAATATCAAGATTATAGACAGCTATATCCCTATTCATAGTATAATCTTTATCAATACTTAAATCTCCGGGCATATCAATACTAACATCCTGACTTGTACCATATACACCATTCTCATCTAAATAAACAATTACTTTATATGTATAATGTCCATCAGATTCAGTATTATAGTCAGAATATTCTATATCATTTGTACTGGCAATTATTTTGTTATCTCTGAATATCAGATATGTATAATTCTTTTTATCATTCTGATTATTTCCGTTAATGTCATTCCATTTTAAACAAACTTCGCCTTTGTCACCTATCTTACTCTCAAGTGTTATAATGTTTTCAAATGTTTTTACATTTTCCGGTTGTTCTGCTTCATTAACCACTTCATCCGCATATGTCTTTGAATTATTTTTATTAAAAATTCCTGTATCTACCCATTCACTTACAGGCAGCATAACTATTACCAATACTATTGCTACAATTCTTTTTAATGTCTCTCTTTTCATAACTTTTCTCCTACTTATTTTTACAACATATATAAATTTTTATTGCCTATTTTATATCATGATACTCTCATAAGCTTTATAAACATTATTATTTTGTATATATACTCATTCATCTTCATCGCTCTGCTATTCACGTTATCTGAAATTTTTTCAAATAACTTCCTTGCCGTCATATATGGCGTACTTGTTGCGTTATTATTTACACTGAAGCGATTTGTATTATTTGTTTTACTATCTCTATATGTTTTATTAAGTGTGGTATCATTACCTGTATTCTTTACAACCTTACTGTCTGTTTCACCATTAACAGAATTTTTGCTCTTATTATTTTCATTATTCTCATCGTACTGTTTTATAATACTCAAAACACTATTAAATGGCTGATTTAACACATTGTCATTTCTTGCCTGTGTCCGCTTTGTCTTCTCTATTACCTGTTCTATTCTATTTTCAGCATTGTTCTGCTGTTTCTTATCCTCATACTTTTTAGTTGTTTCCGACTCTTTCTTTGTTGTTTCCTGGTTCTTCTTTGTTGTCTCTGACTCTTTCTTTGTTGTCTCCTGGTTCTTCTTTGTTGTCTCTGACTCTTTCTTTGTTGTCTCCGGATTCTTCTTTGTTGTCTCCGACTCTTTCTTTGTTGTCTCTGACTCTTTCTTTGTTGTCTCTGACTCTTTCTTTGTTGTCTCTGACTCTTTCTTTGTTGTCTCCTGCTCTTTTTTTGTTGTCTCTTTGTTATACACCTTTACACTAATTAAATTACCATTCTTATCATACTTATATTCTGTATAACTTCCATCATCATGTACAACTTTTACTAATCTGTTTAATTTGTCATACTCATAAGTTTCTGCTGATACACATATCCTTGCAGACACAACAATAATAATTATGACAAAAATCATAATTAATTTCTTATTTTTCATAACTAATCCTCATTTCCGGGTGTCTACCCACTCTCTCCAATGTCTCCTACTTTTCGACATTATTTCCTTGTATATTACCATTTGTCCTTTTTTATGTCAAATAAATTTTAACGGCAAAGCTCTTCTTTCGAACCTTGCCGTCAACATTTTTTATATATTTAGTTAAAACAATTACAATTGCAAATGCCTGAAATACTACGACTCATACAAAATTTCAGACACTTTTCTCCACTTAACTTCCTGAACTCTCATAATTTCTAAGCCCTCTGCTCCATATAAATGTGCCTACTGCAAATACGGCTGTTGCCGCAAGAATTATCGCAGCACTTTGTACTTTTTATTCATCTCTTTAATGGCCTCTCTAATCTTTTCTCATACTAACACGTCAAAAACTCATTATCAAATATAAAATCACGTAAGTCCTTACTTTTTTGTAAAATATTTATAAGCTAAATCTATGCCTTAGAAAATACCTAAATGCTCTAAAAGAATTTTTATACCCAGCAAAATAAGTATTATGCCACCAGCTATCTCTGCTTTAGCTTTGTATTTTGTACCAAATATATTTCCAATGCCTACACCTACTGCCGATAATATAAATGTAGTAATTCCAATAAATGTAACTGCATGAACTAAATTCACTGACAGAAATGCAAATGTTATACCAACTGCTAATGCATCAATACTTGTAGCTATAGCAAGCATAAACATTGTCTTAACGTCCAGATTAGCCTTAACTTCTTCCTCGTCATCTTTTGAACAGGCCTCTTTAATCATATTGGCACCTATTATCCCTAGAAGAACAAAAGCTATCCAGTGATCAATCGCTGTTATCTGGTTCTTAAACTGTACACCCAGAAAATATCCGATTGTTGGCATTAATGCCTGAAATCCTCCAAACCACAAGCCTACAATCGCCATATTTTTAAACTCTAGTTTCTTCATTGCAAGTCCCTTACAGACTGACACAGCAAATGCATCCATTGATAATCCTATAGCTAAAATCAAAAGTTCAAGTATTCCCATTTTCTTCCTCCGTATCTCTTCTTTGCTTAGTCTGATTACGGTATAAACTCATATAATGTCTGCCTATATTTATAAGCATAATGTACCTTTTACACCTTAATCTTAATTCCAGAGTTTCTTAATAGTGTTTTTTTATCATTTAATGTTCAAAAAACAAAGTGGACAAGTCCACCTTAATTTCTCTGTTAAAATTCTTTATCAAATAATAAAAGACTCGAAGAATCTACAATAGCTAATCATTCTCTGTTAAACGATTAAGATACCACAGATTCCACGAGTCTCGTTATTTAAGATAATACCAGATTTTCATCATTATGTTGATATTATCACAACTATTGTTGCTAACTACTCCCTCAGTGGGAATATATAAATGAATTTTAACACAGGGCATTATTCTACTATAATTGTCTGTAAATGTAAAGGTCTATTTTTATCCCTCTTTATATGCTTCTAAGATTCTCTTGGCATATTCTGAAAATGACATATTAGCATCATCACCACTTGTAAATTTTCCCTCTAAACTAAATTTAAACATATCATTATCTGCATTTGCAAATTCAATTGATGGAACTACAACAGACTCGTAATTCTGCTTAGCAGTTTCATAGTATTCATTAAATTTTGCATCTGTAAGCCAGTCGCTTTCAGCAACTTTCTTCAAAGCATCGGCATATGCATCTTTAAAATATGCATCATCTCCAAGAATTGTTTTTGTAATAACAGGATTTACCTGACTCCTGCCTGTTGATTCACAATCTTCAGAGTATGGCGAAACATCTGTCATACCTGCGCCCTCAGGATTCCAGTCATATGTCATTCCAAAACATCTGTCATTATCATATGGTATAAAAATTGCTTTTCCCGAGTCTTTTAAGAAATATAGATAATGATTATTATAATTATTTCTTATATCATCCGGATTACCGACGAAATAACTTACTGCTAAAAATTTAACCAGATAATCAGTATCCATTATACTTTCTAAATCTTCCTTAGAAACATCATTTTTATTCAAAACATCCAGCATATTAATAAGTGTGCTATAATCTGAATCTTTCTCATTTGTCTTTAAATCATAATTATAGAATTTACCAGCATCTTTATCCTCTATGCCATAAGTTACAGATGATTTTATATAGTTAACAGGCCTGAATGTCCAGCCACATTTATATAAATCCCCACCCTGTTCTGATTCAGGAAGATTTCTCTCTATAAATATCTTATCCACAGGTTCATAGATATTAACTACACCATAATTCTCACCATTTATCCCTAGTGAACATAAATTTACATGCTGTGATAACACACCCATATCCCTGAACATGTCATTTGCATATATCTCTCTTATATGGCTGTCATCATAACACCTGTTCCATTTGACCTCCATACCCTTCAAAGTTGCAAATCTTCTGTCTTTTCTCGCCTGGCGTTCCTCTTCACTATTCCATACTTTCGCATCTTCTCCGTAGTATTCTTCATTATCGAAAGTCTCGTTAAAGCTCAGACGGTAATGTGAAAGATTAGGTTCTCCGGTCTCTTCATCATATACAGGAACTCTTGATGTATTTCCTTTAAGACGTATGCCCACCTCTTCAATCTCATACACCTCATCACCTATTGAAATTACAACTTTCTCTGCCATTCTGTAAATAGGTGATTTTGAGTTCTTCCTATCATATTTCTCATAATCTTCCTGAATCTTATCCAATTCCTCATCAGATATCTTAATCTGTATCGAAACAGGATTATTTATATCAAATAATTGCTCATACAATTCATTTTCATCAGAAATATCATTATCAACCTCCGTTGAATTATCTTTCTTCGTTGGCTTCTCTTTATCATTTTTATTATCTTTCCCACAAGCTGATAACAGACATACCACTAAACACATCACAAGTAAAATCGACACTCTTTTCTTCATCTTGAAATACCTTTCCTTTCCTTGATTCTCATAGTCAATCAAAGCATTATACACTATATTTTCACAAATCATTCCTTGCTTTATTTTATCATTTACGATAGAATAAAGCAATATTGAAAATATCTGTAATCACGTTTTTATAACCTACAGGATATATTATTCAAATGAAAGGATATGAATCAATTATGAATGAAAATGAAAAGAAATCTCAATTTCACGAGGCTTTATCATTTCTAGTAGAATCAGCAAATATAAATAATGGCTCACTTACCATAGATGAAATCAAATCAGCTCTTAATGATGTAATAACTGATGATGAACAATATACGCTTGTATATGATTATTTACTTGAGAATAAAATTTCCATCAAAGGTTATGTTCCTATTGTAAAAAAATCTCCTGCTAACATTTCATATAATGAAGCAGAAGATGGTAACGCAGATATATCTGAAATAAATGTCTCCACTTCAGTGGACGATGCCAAAGAAAAGACATTTGTAGATATGTATTATGATGACCTTGAAAATATGGTGGTGTTAACAGAAGAAGAGGAACTCATTCTCTTAGAAAAGGTCCTTGCAGACACTTCGGACAAGTTATCTCTTAACAGTCTTATTGAGGGTAATCTTAAAACTGTCATTGAACTTGCAGAGGATTTCAGAAATAAAGGTGTCTCTCATGGCGACCTCTTACAAGAGGGTAACTTAGGACTTATGGAGGGAATTCTCACTTATGATGGCAAGCTTCTCCTTGAAGAATTTCATTCTCATCTTGAGAATTCAATACGAAATGCAATAAATGATGCTATCCTTGAACAGAATGCTTCAAGCCGAATTAATTTTCATGTTGCTGACAGAGCAAATGAACTTGACCGTGCATCTATCGCATTAAGCAAAGAATTAGACAGAACTCCTACCCTGGAAGAACTCGCTAAATACCTGTCACTTCCTGAGGATGAAGTCGAACGTATTATGAAAATGTCACTTAATGCTCTGACAATTGATGAGAGCAATATTGACGGAAATAATATTACACCTGAGGTATAACGATGCTAAAACTCCCCGACAAACTCTATGTCTGTCGGGGAGTTTTAAAATTATACTAAACTATCATCTAGTTATTTATTCTCATCTATAATCGTTCTAACTTCATCAATTGATTTGTCCGTTGCAAGCGCAATCTGTTCTAATGTAAAATTATTGTTATACATATTTATTATAATCTTTACTGTATTCTTTATAATCGCTCTTTCTTCAATACCCTCGCCAAGATTACACATACTATACACTTCCTCTCTAATATCATTCTCTATTGAAATATTATATTCTTTCTCTATAATGTTAAGTTTTTCATTCTGTGAAATACTATCCGATAATAAAGCTCCCAATAGACGATGAAGCTCATATTTTTTCTCAAATTGCGGCAAATCCTTCGACAGTCCTATTATCACTATATTTAACATATCTAACTTGCCCGACCATTCATAATTTCCTAATAGCCTGTCATTAATAAGATGATAGCAATTCATACTGTTTTCTTTCATATTCATACATATCCATATTGATACAACTCGTTTGATATCATCATAATTCATATTTATGAAGTCTCTCTCTTTTTGAGATGAGACCATTCGACACACATAAAATATTGCTCTGTTTAATATATTATAACCTATCGGCACATCTTTTTGTGCTTCAACATTTACAATAATCTGTGATAATCCATCTTTCATTCTAACATAAAATATAATATCAAACCTTACCAATCCCTCGTTGATTTCTAAATTCTCTGTATTTATTCCAATAATTCTTTGTTTTTTAGAATTCTTCTTATCAATATTGGTAAGTCCCGGTTCTACAGGTACGATACCTATATAAGGCTCGCCCTCTATATAACTTACTACTTCTTCAGGATTCATCCCCTTGAATTCATCTACTGTATTTACCAGTATATGTGCCAATATACTTTTCTGTGCTAATAAACGTTTAGCCCTCTCATCATATTGAGTTTTGTCATTAGCTGATTTTAATGCATTTCTTATCTCTGTATTCAATAACGTACCTCCTTATAAATCTATTTTCTCCCTAACAAATATATAAATTTATTATATGAGTTCATTATAAAACAATTTATTTTTATCATCAACTTACTTTTTATAATTACACATAATGTTCACAATTAATAAATTATATGCTAAAACTCCCCGACAAACTCTATGTCTGTCGGGGAGTTTTAATTATCAATATATAAATATTACAATATATTTTTTATCTAAATAATATATCATAATATTTTAACGCCATTTATATTATAATTGTCTTATGCTAAAAACTCTTTAACTGATGCATATATACCCTCGCCATCAAGTCCATATTTATGAACTAATTCAACTGCCGGGCCTGACTCACCATATCTGTCATTTATGCCTATCTTTTTAACCTTTACAGGATATTTCTCTGAAAGTACATCGCATACAGCACTTCCAAGTCCACCTATTATTGAATGTTCTTCAACAGTTACAATTTTGCCTGTCTCTTTAGCTGCATTTATAATAGTTTCCTCATCAATTGGTTTAATTGTATGCATATTTATTACTTTGGCTTCTATTCCATCTTTAGCAAGCATTTCAGCGGCTTCAAGTGATGTCGAAACTGTAAGACCACTTGCTACTATTGTTACATCTTTTCCTTCTCTTAATGTAACTGCCTTACCTATCTCGAATTTATAATCAGGAGTATCATTTATTACTGGAACGGCAAGTCTGCCAAATCTAAGATAGCAAGGACCTACATATTCATAAGCTGCTCTTACTGCTGCTTTAGCTTCAACATAATCTGATGGATTAATAATTACCATACCTGGAATTGTTCTCATTAATGCGATATCTTCATTACACTGATGTGTTGCTCCGTCTTCGCCTACAGATATTCCTGCATGTGTTGCTCCAATTTTGACATTAAGATGAGGATATCCGATTGAGTTACGAACCTGTTCAAAGGCACGTCCTGCTGAGAACATTGCAAATGAACTTGCAAAAGGAACCTTTCCTGTAGCAGCTAAACCTGCCGCAATACCCATCATATTACATTCAGCAATACCACAATCTATATGTCTCTCTGGAAATGCTTTCTTGAATACACAGGTTTTAGTAGCTTCAGCTAAGTCAGCATCTAAAACAATAAGATTATCAAATTCTTTTCCTGTTTCAACTAATCCGTCTCCATAGCCTTCTCTTGTTGCTTTCTTAATTACTTCTGGCATAATGCTGCACCTACCTTTTCTAAATCTTCCATTGCTACTTTGTACTGTTCATCATTCGGAGCGCTTCCATGCCATTTAGCCTGATTCTCCATAAATGAAACATCTTTACCTTTAATACTCTTAGCAATAATAGCTGTTGGACAGCCTTTTGTAGCTCTTGCTTCATCAAAAGCTGCTTTTATCTGTTCAAAATTATGTGCATCTATATTGATAACGTGGAAGTTAAATGCTTTGAATTTCTCATCAATAGGATATGGTGAACATACCTCATCAACTGAACCATCAATCTGAAGATTATTATTATCAACAATAACAACTAAATTATCAAGCTTTCTAAATCCGGCAAACATTGCTGCTTCCCAGACCTGTCCCTCTTGAATCTCGCCATCACCTAAAAGTGTATACACTCTATAGTCTTCATTAGATAATTTAGCAGATAAAGCCATACCTGCTGCTACAGATATTCCCTGTCCAAGTGAACCACTTGACATATCAACACCAGGTGTTCCTTTCATATCAGGATGTCCCTGAAGATATGAACCAACTTTTCTAAGTGTTGTTAAATCTTCAACTGGAAAATATCCTCTGTGAGCTAATGTTGAATATAATGCTGGAGCAACGTGTCCTTTTGATAATACAAATCTGTCTCTGTCTGCTTTCTTAGGATTAGCAGGGTCAATATTCATTTCTTCAAAATATAAATATGTCATTATATCTGCTGCTGATAATGATCCACCCGGATGTCCCGATTTCGCACTGTGAACAGCCGTTACTATGCCCTTTCTGATTTCATTTGCCTGTTTTTTCAGTTCTAAAACTTCCATGATTACCTCCATTACTTTTTGAAAAAAGTACCGAATTTGTCTATTCCGCATAAAACTATAACACATAAACTTCCATTTATCAATGAGATAAACGGAAGTTTTCGTAATAAATCTATATATTCAATAATCTTTTTTAATTGATTTCCAGTCCCTCTTATTTCTGTCATTTAAATCTAATTTTGCATAAATTATTTATCACTATCTATGCCTGCTTATTCCTCTATTGTTATTGTGTCTATTGATTTATCCATTATTTCCTTTA
>NZ_JAOQJN010000013.1:0-50171 GCF_025567085.1 Bovifimicola ammoniilytica
AGGACAATTATATCATGGGCTTTACTAAGCCTATTGAACAATATTTATTTTGTAACTTATTAACCAAGATACATGTATTTATGTATCTAAAAGATATTATACGAGGAGAAACTGTTATGGGATTGTTATATGCAATATTTTCAATTTTTATCACGCTATTTTTCCCCAAGCAAATCGCGAATGTGATTTGTTGCGGAAGACATCGTGATAGGGTAAATATAAAGAGTAAAAAAATATATTGTCTTATATATGTTTTTTGGACATTATTTTTTGGCTTGATTTGTCTTATGATGGGTTCAGCATCAGGAGTAAATAATACATTTGATAGAGTTTTGGATTATTATGGATTGAATTTTGGCGAATATGATTATTTTGAGGCGGCGTCCATATATGACGAGCATGATTATAAACATGAAGGTGATTTCACTCTTGTATACTATATCAGAAAAAATGAAGATAATTTAGATGATTTAATTAAACAAATTGTTCAAGAAAATAATTCTATATACAAAAGATATCAGCTCAGTGAAATTGACGTGGTATATGAAACGAAAGGTATTTATTACATATATGAAAAGGGGGAGGTGGTTGCAAAGGTAGTAGTAGAAAACGATGGATTGTTAAAAAAAGTAAGTTATCAATGGAGTAGAGAAAAATTAGAACAAAATCTAGGAGGGTAACATTATGAATTTAGCCCACGTATATACAATCATTACATTTCCTAAAAAGAGTCATGATCCGTTTAGCAATACTTTTATAACTATATTAGAACTGTCAGCAAGATAATAATCACATTATTCAAGATATTGTATCTGATTTAAGGCTTATGATTTTTTTATTACAAGAGGCATATAAAAAATGCTGATAAACCACAGGAGACGATTAGGACACGAACTTATGAAAAATAAAAAATTTTGACATAATATTCCAAAAGTATTACTATGTAACTATCTTATAGTTGTATATATTAAGAAGAAAGTAAGAGTATAGTGTGAAAAATATTGCTGATGCAATTATTTTTCACACAGCTATTTGTTTCGGAGCGAAAGCAAATAGCTTTTATGGCAGATGAGAAATCGCTTACGCGAATTTCTCATCGCTTCATTGCAACAAGTTGCTCAGAAAGGAAGAGTATATTATGCCAAATTATTTTGATTCATCGACTTATTCTACAGCCTCAGGAGATAATGGTTTAAAGTATGTAGTGCTTCAGGTTACATTAAAGGAGAAACTTATTGGAACTGGTTCAGGAAATCTGTCAGCATTAGAAGCAGTTCTTAATGAGCAGGCAGCCAAGGGCTATCGTTTACATACAATAACAACTGCCTCGGCTACAAGTTCCGGATTTTTAGGAGGAGACAGAATTCAGGCAACAATGGTATTTGAAAAGATAATGTAAAATTCTAAATGTAATTTATACTATAAAAATATTATGCTCCAGGACTTTGTTTCTGGAGCATTCTTCATATAACAGATAAAAATAATGCATAAAGCCATGAAAGTTATAATGATATTTGTAGCCCTTTATAAAACTTTTGATTAAATATTGGATTTTACGACAAAGATATTAAGTATAAAACCTTGTATAATCACATTAAGCCCGATAGGGAAAAAGATTATGCGAGGAGGAATTGCTTATGAAATATGAATCACTTAATACAGAATTTCCAGATACTAATGAGGAATTAATTGACATCTGCAGGGAATACAGTTTATACACATGGATTCCACAGAAAATGGCTCATCCGGTGACAATTAAGACTGATTATGGTTGTTGGTATGAAGATTTTGAAGGCAAAAAATATTTTGATTTAAGTAGTCAGCTTGTATGCATAAATATCGTATAAGGACAGAAAAAAGTTGCAGACACTATCAAAGAGCAGGTAGATATACTTCCATATGTAAAGCCGATGGACACTCATGCTGCAAGAGCTGCGGCATCTAAGAAGCTTATAGAAATGGCACCTAAAGGTTTTAAGAAAGTCCCAGGTTATGGGGCTTTCTTTAGTGTGAAAAAGTCTATGTATTATACTTGACAAAAAATATTTATATATTAATATGAAATACATATATAGAACACATAGAACTATTTTATATATTTGCAGGACAAAGTTTAAAAGTCTTATTATAGAAGTATGAACGTTTTTTGAACTTTTGCACCTGGCATCATATTATAATATAAAAAATAAAGAATAAAACAGATAGGACGATGACAATGATTTATAATAATATTTTAGAGGCAGTAGGCCATACACCTATGGTAAGATTAAACAGAATGGTAGATGACGATTCAGCAGAAGTTTTAGTTAAATTCGAAGCAGTTAATGTGGGTGGTTCGATTAAGACAAGAACGGCATTAAATATGATAGAAAAGGCAGAGAAAAAGGGAATAATTAATAAAGATACCATAATTGTTGAACCAACCAGTGGCAATCAGGGAATAGGTCTTGCACTTGTGGGAGCAGTAAAAGGCTACAGAACAATAATAATTATGCCGGATTCCGTAAGTGAGGAGAGAAGAAAGTTAGTAAGACATTACGGAGCTGATGTGAAACTCATACATGATGCTGGAGATATAGGTGCGTGCATAGATGAATGTCTTAAAACTGCGATTAGAATGAAGGAGAAAGATTCGAGAGTATTTGTGCCACAGCAGTTTGCAAATGAAGATAATACAAATGCACATAAGAATCATACTGCATTAGAGATTATGGAACAGGTTGCCGGACCTATAGATGGTTTTTGCTCGGGAATCGGAACAGGCGGAACAATTACAGGAATAGGAAGAGTCCTTAAAGCACAGAATCCTGATATAGAGATATGGGCAGTTGAACCTGAAAATGCAGCAATTTTGGCAGGTGGAACTATTGGAACACATATTCAGATGGGAATAGGTGACGGTATAATTCCTGAAATATTAGACCAGTCGATTTATGATGATATTTATGTTATTTCGGATGAAGAAGCATTAAGTATGTCTAAACGTCTTGCTAAGGAAGAGGGACTTATGTGTGGAATTTCCAGTGGAACAAATGTGGCAGCAGCCTTGAAACTTGCTAAGAAGCTTGGTAAGGGCAAGACGGTTGTAACAGTGTTGCCTGACACGGCAGAGAGATATTTTTCAACAGAATTATTTTCTGAATAGAAGTGAGGATTTAAAATGACATTAAACCAATTAAGATACATTATCGCAATATCAAAAGAAAATTCATTAAATGATGCAGCGAAGAAGTTATTTATTTCACAGCCAAGTCTGTCATCAGCAGTTCATGCGTTAGAACAGGAACTTGGCTTTGATATATTTGTGCGTTCTAAAAGTGGAATATCACTTACGACAAAAGGCTCGGAATTCTTAGGTTATGCAAGGTCGGTTATAGAACAGTACGAGATTCTGGATGCTAAATACGTATCGAAAACCAATGTAAAAAGAAGTTTTCATGTTTCAATGCAGCATTACACATTTGCTGTAAATGCATTTGTTAATTTAATAAAAGAATATGGTATAGATGAATACGAATTCGGTATACATGAAACTAAAACCTACGAGGTTATTGAAAATGTTATGAATCAAAAAAGTGAAATAGGTGTGTTATATCTTAACGACTACAATAAAAATGTGTTAAAGAAGATATTTGGTGAGAACGGACTTAAGTTTACTCCGTTGTTTGAATGTAGCATTTATGCATATATGAGTAAGAGAAATCCATTGGCAGATAAGAAAGAGATTACGCTAGAGGAATTAGATGACTATCCATGTCTTGCATTTGAACAGGGAGAGCATAATTCATTTTACTTTGCTGAAGAGGTCTTAAGTACATATGAATATAAGAGATTCATAAGGGTAAATGACAGGGCTACAATATTAAATCTTATGGTAGGTATAAATGGTTACACACTTTGTTCGGGAATAATTTGTGAAGATTTGAACGGAACGGATTATTGTGCAGTTAAATTGAAAACAGATGAGAAGATGACGATTGGGTATATTTCAAGAAAAGCATCAGTAATTAGTGAAATGGGACAGAAATATATTGATGAACTTTCAAAATATAAAGAGAATATATTAGAGTAAAGTAAATCAGTCTAGAAAAAATAAAAGTCAAAATACTAAATCAAAAATATTTAAAATATTATAATTTTCCAATATTAGAAAATATGCCAGGGTTAGAATATTAGGTTATAGATTTTAACTATAACTTACAATAGGAAATGTGAATTATACAAAGTGTTAGTTATACAGTATTATATATGCATATAAATCATATCAAAATACTAGGAAATAAGAACAGAAGGACAAATTTTATGGATAGAGGACTTAATACACGATGTTTACATTTAGAAGAGACAGAAGGAACAGTTAATAACTACGGAGCAATAAGCTTTCCAATATATCAGACAGCAACATATGCACATCCTGAGGTAGGACAAAGCACAGGATATGATTATAGCAGATTACAGAACCCTACCAAGGAGCATTTAGAGAAAATAGTAGCAGGACTTGAGGGTGGAACAGATGCACTTGCACTTTCTTCAGGAATGGCTGCAATTACTCTGCTTATGGAAATATTTAAACCGGGTGACCATCTTATTGTAGAAGCAGACCTTTATGGTGGAAGTATTCGTCTGTTTGACAATGTATCTTCGAAAAACGGAATAGAATTTTCATACGTTGACTGCTCTAATGACAATGTTGAGAATTATATTAAAGAGAGCACTAAAGCAATATATATTGAGACTCCTACTAATCCAATGATGAATGTATCAGACATTCAGAAATTAGCAGAAATATCTAAAAAGAATAACCTTTTATTAATCGTTGACAATACATTTTTATCACCATATTTCCAGAATCCGTTAAAATTAGGCGCTGATGTTGTAATACACAGTGGTACAAAATTCTTAGGAGGACATAACGATACATTAGCAGGCTTTATCGTTACAGACAGAGAAGATATCAGCGAAAAACTGAGATTTTTAATAAAGACTACAGGTGCAGGACTGGCACCATTTGACAGCTGGCTTATATTAAGAGGAATTAAGACACTTGGAATTCGTATGGAACGCGCCCAGAAAAATGCGATATTATTAGCTGACTGGCTTAAAGAACAGAGCATTGTAACTAAGGTTATATATCCGGGATTACCAGAACATCCGGGCTATGAGATTATTAAGAAACAGGCAAGAGGCTTTGGTTCAATGATTACATTTAATGTAGATACTAAGGAACACGCCCTTGCAATACTTAAGAAAGTCAGAATGATTAAATTTGCGGAAAGTCTTGGAGGTGTCGAAACCCTGATTACATATCCGACTACACAGACACACGCAGATGTTCCGGAAGAAATCAGAGAGAAGAATGGAATTACAGCTTGTACACTCAGACTCTCGACAGGAATTGAGGACGGTGAAGATTTAATTGCTGAACTCGAAACTGTATTTAAAAATATCAATGAAACTGATTAATAACGCAGAATCGCACATAGAGGTATATTCATTAATAATCTGTTAAAAAGAATTATTCAGACCAGCTAAAAAAAGCTGAGAATATATTAAAAGCTGCATTTGATGATATTTTTGATACCCCGTCTCTTAAAGGTGAAGGGTGGACAGGGTTTACACGAGACTATCATCAATTAGAAGGTGTTTTTTCTGAGAATGGTGGTATTTATGAAATCAACCCAACGGAATATATTAAAGATTTAATGCACTATAAAGAAAAGGCTTTCGATTTTGAAGAAACAAAAGATGTATTTAGCCTTATCGCATCTTTACTTGAAAAAGCAATAAAGAAAGGTGTGAATGTAAAAGCGAAAAGGGTATAGTTTGATACTGAGGTGTAAGCAAATTGCGACACCTCTTTTCTCTTTGCGAAAAATCTGCTATGACAGAGGAATGGGAATTGTAGTGATATATTGATTGTGTTTTATCCCCAAAATAAAATGCACCTTGTAAATTACTGGAACAATATACAAAGTGCACTTATGTCGGATGCAAGCATCCTTTTATAAAGTATCTGGCGGAATAGTCATATCAGGATTCAGTGAAAGGTCTGAGATTTTACAATAGATATTTTACGATAATTATCACTAAACCAAGGACTGTCAATACCACGCCTAAGGCTCTGTTAAGGGCTTTAGGCGTTGCTTTATTAGCGAATACTGCAGCAATACGGGCAAATACAAGTGTACTGATTACACACATAATAAGGACGCTTATATCGGGCATACCACCAAGATAGAAGTGACTTAATGCACCAGTAAGTGCTGTAAATGTCATAATGAACACGCTTGTACCGATTGCAGTTTTAAGTTCATAACCTAGCACAGAAGTAAGGATTAATAACATCATCATTCCACCACCGGCACCAATGAAACCACATATTGAACCAATAATAGCACCACATATGATAGATTGTATAACACGAGTCTTTTTATCTACTGACATCATCTTTTCTTTAGTTGTCATTACTGGTTTAACAATGAATTTTATACCGAGCATCATAGTCATAAATGTTGAGAAGCCACCCATTGCATTTCCAGAGACATATTTAGAAATGAAGCTTGCAATAAATGTAAATATCATCACAGTAAACATCATTACAAGTCCGTTTCGCACATCGAGATTCTTATTTTTCTTATATTCATATGATGAAATTGCGCTTGCGAGGACATCACTTGCAAGGGCGATACCGATTGCCTGATAAGGGTTCATGTCAAGAAATGTAATTAACATAGGGCTTATGACTGCGGCAGCACTCATTCCTGCAAATCCTGTTCCAAGTCCTGCACCTAATCCGGCTATAATGCATACTAATAATTTTAAAATCATTTGAACACCGTCTTTCTGTTTTTCTAATCGTAGTTTAATAATTTTATAATGAATACAAAATAATGTCAATACACATACTAATTAAAGAAAAAATAAGAATGGAGCATAATTATGAATGGAAAATTGAAAGCCAGCACAATTGCTGTTATGGCAGTGGGCGTTACAGGATTAGCACTTATAAATAATAAAGTCAGAAGATTTGATACTATAACACGTAACTCTTCAAAAAGTAATTTAAAATCAGGAGGCTCAAATAATTTTGCAAAAGGAAATATGAAATCAGGAGGCTCAAATAATCTACAAAGGAATAAATGTAATACAGCAGGTTTAAAATCAAGTAATATAAGAAATGACAGATATCTTAAAAATTACCGCAACACAGAGAGAAATAAGAATAAAATAAACAGTAAGGGAATCTATTACAGTAGTGGTAACTATGAAGCATTTGCAAGGCCGGAGAAACCAAAGGGTATAGAGAAGAAATCGGCCTATATCGTAGGAAGTGGTCTTGGTTCATTAGCAGCTGCGTGCTTTCTTGTAAGGGATGCACAGATGCCTGGTAAAAATATTACAATTCTCGAGGCAATGGACATAGCTGGTGGTGCGTGTGATGGAATTAATGATCCGGTAAGAGGATATGTAATGCGTGGCGGGCGTGAAATGGAGGACCATTTTGAATGTCTGTGGGACTTATTTAGAAGTATTCCGTCTATCGAGACAGAGGGCGTGTCAGTTCTTGATGAATATTACTGGCTTAATAAACACGATCCGAACTACTCATTATGCAGGGCAACAGTAAACAGAGGTAAAGATGCACATACAGATGGCAAATTCGGTTTAAGTCAGAAAGGTTGTATGGAGATTATGAAACTTTTCTTTACTAAAGATGAAGATTTATATGATAAGACAATCGAAGATGTATTTGATGATGAAGTCTTCGACAGTAATTTCTGGCTATATTGGAGAACAATGTTTGCGTTTGAAAATTGGCACAGTGCCTTGGAGATGAAATTATATTTTCAGAGATTTATACATCATATAGGTGGCCTGCCTGATTTCTCAGCATTGAAATTCACGAAATACAATCAGTATGAATCGCTAATTCTTCCTATGCAGAAATATTTAGAAAAAGCAGGAGTTAATTTTAAATTTGGCACAGAAGTAACAAATGTAATTTTCAACATTTCAGAAGATAAGAAAATCGCAAAATGCATAGAATGTAAAATAAATGGCGAAAAGCAGAAGATAAAACTTACAGAAAATGACCTTGTATTTGTAACGAATGGAAGCTGTACAGAGGGTACAATTTATGGAAGCCAGAATAAAGCCCCTGTAAAAGGAGCAGAAGTGAGAAAGAGTGGCTGCTGGGAATTATGGAAAAATATTGCAGAGCAGGACAAGGCATTTGGCAATCCTTATAAATTCTGTTCAGACACAAGTCGTTCAAGCTGGGAATCAGCAACAATTACAACTTCAGATGAAACGATTATCTCGCATATAAAGAAAATATGTAAAAGAGATCCGAGAACCGGAAAAGTTGTAACAGGTGGAATTGTATCGTGCAAGGATTCAAACTGGCTTTTAAGCTGGACAATTAACAGACAGGGACAATTTAAAGAACAGGATAAAGACGAGGTATGTATATGGGTATACAGCTTATTTACGGATGTTAATGGTAATTATATTAAGAAGCCAATGAGGGAATGTACAGGTAAGGAGATTACTTCAGAATGGCTCTATCATATAGGAGTACCGGTTGATATGATAGATGAATTAGCAAGCGACTATGCAAATTGTACACCTACAATGATGCCTTATATTACAGCATTTTTTATGCCAAGGAGAAAAGGAGACAGACCGGATGTTATACCTGATGGCTGCAAAAATTTTGCATTTCTCGGACAATTTGCTGAGACTCCTAGAGACACAATATTTACAACGGAATATTCAGTAAGAACTGCTATGGAGGCAGTATATGGATTATGCGGTGTTGACAGAGGCGTTCCCGAAGTATGGGGAAGTGTTTATGATGTTCGAGACTTGCTTGACAGCAGTGTTAAGCTGATGGATGGTAAATCTCCGCTTGATATTGATATTCCAAGACCACTTAAGATTGTAAGAAAACTGATTATAAGGAAAATACAAGGAACTGTAATAGAGGACTTATTAAAAGAACATAAAATTATTTGATTATAAGATAAAAGAATATAAAAATACAGATTGAGGAGTGTAAAAATACAGATTGAAAAATATATAAAAATATAAATTAAAGAATATAGAAGGAATAAAAAAATATCTATTGACATAATATATTAAAAATGGTACCATAAGCTAACTCTTTGCACTGCATATTAATCTACAGTACAAACTGATCAGACCATTGGCTTAGCCAAGGAGTCGGGCCTTAGAGCGGCAGTGAGATTATAACATCCACGGGACAGTAGTTACTATACTGATTCGTGGGTGTATTTTTATATAATGAAAACTTTTATTATATCTGAAATGGTTGTTTGATATTTATACAATCTAAGATGGTATCCATATATCATGTTGTATAGAGCTATCTGATATAAAGTAATAATTTGTAATATTACGAATTAAAGCATTTAAGAAAAGGTGGTTGAAAATTATGGTAAGAAATATCGTAACAGAGGATACGAAGACTGGTAATGAAGTAACAGAAGATACAAAGACTGCTGGGAATGAATTTAAAAAAGTTGCTAATAAGGTAGCATTTATTACGATTATACAGAATGTTTTGTTGTCTGTATTTAAATTATTTGCAGGTATTTTTGCTCATTCTAATGCAATGATAAGTGATGCAATTCACTCAGCATCTGATGTATTTAGTACAATTGTTGTAATTATAGGAGTGAAACTTGCCTCAAAGGATTCTGACAAAGAGCATCCATATGGGCATGAACGTTTAGAATGTGTGGCAGCTAATATACTTGCAATGGTTTTATTATTCACCGGTTTAGAGATAGGTTCAAAAGCCATAAAGGATATTTTTAGTGGAAATTATAGCAATCTAAAGGCACCTGGCGTGTTGGCACTGATTGCTGCAATAGTTTCAATAGTTGTAAAAGAGATTATGTACTGGTATACAAGACATTATGCTAAGAAGATTGATTCGAGTGCCTTGATGGCAGATGCATGGCATCATCGTTCAGATGCATTATCGTCAATTGGTGCATTAATAGGAATTAGTGGTGCAATGCTCGGATATCCTGTAATGGATGCAGTTGCCAGTCTTGTTATTTTTATATTTATTGCAAAAGCAGCATATGACATTTTTAAAGATGCAATGGATAAAATGGTTGACCATTCATGTGATACAGAAACAGAGAAGGCAATATATGATTTAGTATTAGATAATAAAGAAGTTTTAGGAATTGATTTATTACAGACAAGAATATTTGGCAATAAGATTTATGTAGATGTGGAGATTCAGGTTGATGGTTCATATACGTTACAAAAGGCACATGAGATTGCTGAAGAAGTACATAAATCTATTGAACATAATTTCCATAAGGTAAAACATGTTATGGTTCATGTTAATCCTGCTAAATAATATGTACCAATGAAAATAATAAAGATTAGGGTGTCAAGAGATTCTGACGATACACGTAATAACGAATGGAGAAAAAGGTATGGCAGATATACATATAATAGAGATTACAGATTTTAATGCGCCAGAGTTAGATATTTATGCGAGACTAAGTGAGGGACAGTTATTAAACAGAGCAAACTTAGAAGATGGAATATTTATCGCAGAAAGTCCAAAGGTAATCGAACGTGCATTAGATGCAGGCTGCAAACCTGTTTCAATATTAATGGAACATAAACACATTGATGGACAGGGAAAGGACATATTGAAACGTTGTGAGGACATTCCTGTTTATACAGCAGAGTTTGATGTGCTGACTAACCTTACAGGCTTCAAGCTGACAAGAGGAATGTTATGTGCGATGCACAGGCCAAAACTTAGAAGTTCAAAGGAAATATGTAAAAATGCGAGAAGAATCGCAGTATTAGAAAGAGTTATGAATCCTACAAATGTAGGTGCAATATTCCGTTCGGCTGCAGCACTTAATGTAGATGCGATATTGCTTACTGAAGAATGTAGTAATCCTTTATACAGAAGAGCAATCAGAGTAAGTATGGGAACAGTTTTCCAGATTCCATGGACTAATATAGAAGATGATGTGGTATGGGAAGAAAATGGAGTAGATTATCTGCACAAATTAGGTTTTAAGACCGCTGCCATGGCATTAAGTGATAATTCCATAAGTATCGATGATGAAAATGTTATGAAAGAGGAAAGACTTGCAATTATATTAGGAACAGAGGGCGATGGCCTGCTTGAAAAGACAATTGCAGATAGTGACTATACTGTTAAAATTCCGATGTCACATGGAGTCGATTCATTGAATGTAGCTGCTGCCAGTGCTGTTACTTTCTGGCAGCTTTGCAAATAGAATTATTTAATTACCCAGACTTCGCACTTTCTGAATAAAATAGAAATATCGGCTGGCAATAAAAACTGATATATAATTATTTGAAATTGTGTCTGAAATTTCTAATTTGTCGATATCGGTTTCACTCTCTTTTTATTATTTGAGTTCATTCAATGCCAGAACATTCAAACCAAGGGTGTCCGTCTATGACACACATTAGATTTATGACGTATCGTGTGTGCAAGTTATATGCCGTCAGATGCAAAAGGGCGGTGCAGTAAATCACCGTTTAAGCGAAGCGCGTTTGATTTACTGCACTGTAATAAACTTTGCAGAGGACGGCATTTACTTGCACCCGATAAAGGAATATGAGAATGTGTGTCATAGACGTACACCTTGGCTTAAATGTCTGTCTGTTGAATGTACACAAAATTTGAGAGTGAAACTGATAACTGACAAATTTACGTAATTTCAGACAATCATTTCAAATAATTATAAATATCAGTTTTTATTACTGACCGATAATTTAATCAAAATCAGAAATTGCGAAGTCGGATTTAATTAAATAGATTCCAAGGATAAGAAGCAGGTACATTTACTGAATAATCCATCATTTCATTTGTGACAGGATGCTTAAATGCAAGTCTGTAAGACCATAATGCAATATCTGTATTACTGTCACGACTACCATATTTACCATCACCAAGAAGAGGCATTTTTCGTGATGCAAACTGGACACGAATCTGGTGTGTGCGACCGGTATGGAGTAATATTCTGACGAGTGATATTTCTCCATATTTCGATTCGTGTGTACCTAGCAGTTTATATTCTAAAGATGCTTCTTTTACACCTTTACGCATTTTTTTGACAACGAATGATTTGTTTTTCCTTGAATCCTTAAATAAGAAATCTTTAAGTGTGGCAGCAGGTTCTAAAGGAACCCCATTGATAACTGCCATATATTCCTTAGTAAAATTTCTTTCAGAAATCGCAGCAGACAATTTACCTGCGGTTTTAGAATCTTTAGCATAGACCATTATACCTCCAACGCTTTTATCAAGACGATGTACAACATAAGATTTACATTTTGAATTATTATCAGCGAAATGTTTATCTAATAAATCCATCATATTTTCATTTCCACTTTCATCTCTCTGTGATAAAATACCAATAGGTTTTATACATATAATTAAATTATTATCTTCAAATAGAATGTTCATTATGTTACCTCCTGTTTGCCAAATAGTAAAGTTAAACAGACTAATTGCAGGGCAGTCTTTTGAAATACTAACATTTGTAAATAGCAATTTGCAATATAAGTCTTTTAAAATCTTAATGTTTGTAAATAATGCTTTATAATATAAGTCTGATAAGATTTTAACATAGGAGAAACGTATGAACAAGTTTTTACAACCTGATTCTGGCAGATATAATACATTTAATGATGTCGGAATCAAAAGTCCCCCGATTTGATGCCGCTGGCATTATTTAATATAGGATAAACTATGGAAATGAGGCTAAAATATGACCGAATTAGAGAAATATTATAATAAATTTAACGAAGAAAAGAGATTAAACAGCCGTCACGGTACGGTGGAATATGTTGTATCGATGAAATATATTCATGATTACCTAAGTGATGATAAATCAGAGAAAATATTAGATATTGGTGCAGGGACAGGCAGATATTCTGTAGCTCTTTCAAATGAGGGCTATGATGTTACTGCTGTTGAATTAGTTAAATATAATTTAGGAATACTTAAATCTAAGAAAAGTAATGTTAAGGCATATCAGGGAACTGCACTTAATCTTTCAAGATTTGAAACTGGGACATTTGATGTGACATTGCTTTTTGGACCTATGTATCATTTGTATACATTTGAAGATAAGGTAAAGGCACTTAACGAAGCGAAGAGAGTAACTAAAAACGGAGGAATAATTCTGGTAGCTTATTGTATGAATGACTATGCTGTAATCAGACACGCATTTAAGGAAAATAATCTAAAAGAATGTTTAGAGAATAATAAGCTTACAAAAGATTTTCATTGTATTTCTGCACCTGAGGACTTATACGATTATGTAAGAATAGAAGATATAAACAGAATAAATGAGGCAGCAGGAATAAAGCGTATAAAGATAATCGCACCCGATGGTCCGGCTAATTATATGCGCCCTGTTCTGAATGCAATGGACGATGAAACATTTGAGAATTTTATTAAGTACCAGCTTACAGTTGCGGAAAGAGGGGACTTAATTGGTGCAAGTGCACATACAGTAGATATCTTAGAAAACATAAATATATGAAAAGAGGAAAAAGAATGTCATATATAGAAATTAAAAATCTTAATAAAATTTACAATATGGGAGAAGTAGAGATTAAAGCATTAGATAATACTTCATTTAATATAGATAAGGGCGAATTAGTGGTTATTCTTGGACCTAGTGGTGCTGGAAAGACAACCTGCCTGAATATACTTGGTGGTATGGATATTGCAACAAACGGCGAGGTTATAGTAGATGGCAGGGATATAAGCAAACTTAAAGGAAAAGATTTGATTAAATATAGAAGAACAGATATTGGTTTTGTATTTCAATTCTATAATCTGGTTCAAAACCTTACGGTTATAGAAAATGTCGAGTTGGCAGTACAGTTATGTAAAGACCATTTAGAACCGGAAGAGGTGTTAGATAAGGTTGGACTGTCTGAAAGAAAACAGAATTTTCCGTCGCAGTTATCAGGTGGAGAGCAGCAGAGAGTTGCAATAGCAAGGGCAATAGCTAAGAATCCTAAGATATTATTATGTGATGAACCAACAGGAGCACTTGATTATAAAACGGGTAAACAGATACTTAAATTATTACAGGATACATGTAGAAATGAAAATGTGACAGTAATCATAATCACTCATAATGGAGCATTAGCACCTATGGCAGATAAAGTCATAAAATTCAAAAACGGTTCAGTAGAACAGGTAATTACGAATGATAATCCGGTAAATATTGATGAGATTGAGTGGTAGGAATGGAGCATAGTGAGAAAAATAATACTGATGTAATTATTTTTCTCACAGCTAAATGTGCCGCAGGCGTCGCATTTAGCATTTATCGCAGGGCAAAATTTGAAATTTTGCCCGCAATTCCTCCGACGTAAACGTCTGCGGAATGGAGAAAAGTGTGAAAAATCGAATAATAACTTTAAGCCTTAGAGAGATAAAGAATTCGTTTAAGAGGTTCTTGTCTTTATTGATAATAAGTATGCTAGGTGTTACTGTATTTGTCGGAATTAAGGCAACAGCACCGGATATGATGAATTCAATTGATAAATATTATGATGAAAATAATATTTATGATATAAAGCTTGTTTCTGCAAATGGGCTTACAGATGAAGATATCAGTATGCTAAAAGATATAAAAGATATACAAGATGTTGAGGGAACTTTGACATATGGGTTTGAAGCAGAAGATGACGATAGCACATTTGTAGTGAATTATCATAGTATTTCAGATAATATTAATAAAATACAGATGGAATCAGGCAGACTTCCGAAGGCATCTGATGAAATCGTAGTGCAGGATAATTTATTGAAAAGTGAGAAACTGAAGCTTGGAAGCCAGATTACTATAAAGGACAGCAATGGAATTATAAAGGACAGCAAGCTTACAATTGTCGGAACTGTCCGTTCGGCATTATATGTAAAGAATACTAAAAACAATAAGAACTTAGGAAGTACGTCGCTTGGAACAGGTAATATTAATTACTACATATATGGTTTAAAAGATAATTTTAATATTAATATTTATACGGAAATATATGCAACCATTAATGATGTACTTAATTTAACCACTAACAGTAGTGAATATAATGATAGAATTGAAGAGGTCGAGAAGCAGATTAAAGAGAGAAATAATGTATACAGAATTACAGACAGACGAAATGATGATACCTATCACGAATTTGTAAATGATTCCGAGAGTATTTCTAATCTGGCTAAATTATTTCCAACATTATTTTTCGTTATTGCCATATTTATAAGCCTTGTGTCAATGTCTAGAATGGTTGATGATGACAGAATGGAGATAGGAACTCTAAAGAGTATGGGCTTTAGCAATACACATATTGCTTTTAAATACCTGCTTTACTCAGCGATTGCAACTATTGTCGGAGGAGTAATCGGTGCAGTATTAGGTTTCCTTACTATTCCTAAGATTATCTGGAACATTTATAAGATATTATTTGATATTCCTAAGTTTGTTACAAAATTGGATATGACATACATTGTTATTGGTGTGTTGATTTCATTTGTATGCATAGTCGGTGTAACGCTTATAACAGTAGCTAAGAATCTTCGCGAGAAACCATCTAAGCTTTTAAGACCGAAAGCACCTAAAAAGGGAAAGAGGGTTATACTTGAATACATTCCTGTATTATGGAAGCATATAAGCTTTTCAAATAAGGTAACAATAAGAAATATATTCAGATATAAAGCCAGAGTATTTATGACGGTATTTGGTGTGGCAGGCTGTACGGCATTATTAATGGCGGGCTTCGGACTCAGAGATTCCATTGTAAATATTCCTGAGAAGCAATATCGTGACATTTTCACATATGATGATATGTTATATTTTTCGCCATTAATAACGGATGATGAAATCGATACCCTGTTAAATGCTGACAATATTAAGGAAACAGCTAAAACGCAGTATGCAGCATATACATCTACAAAGAATAATAAAAATATAGAGATGACAATGGTTGTCCCGGAAAATACATATGATTTTATTAAGATATTTAATCTTCGAGATGCCAAAACTCATAAAGAACTAGAACTTCTGGATGATGAAATTATTATCAGCGATAAAATGGCACAGCTTATGAAACTGTCAGTCGGCGATAATATAAGCATTTTCGACAGCCAAAATAACGAATACACATTTACAATCGGTGGAATATGCGAGCAATATGTAAATCATTTTGTATTTATTAATAAGAATACTTATGAGAAAAATATCGGACAGTATAACACTAACACAGCATTTATTAAGACATCGGCAATGACTGATAAAGAGGAAGATGAATTCAGGACAGAGTTATTAGACAACGACAAGGTTTTGCAGGTAACAGTAATTGATACAATAATTGACAAGGTCGATAAAATGCTTACTTCGCTCAATTATGTAGTGTTGATTCTGATAATCTTCGCAGCAGCACTGTCATTTGTGGTAATGTACAATCTTTCCAATATAAATATTGCAGAAAGACAAAGAGAAATTGCTACACTTAAGGTTTTAGGCTTCTATAACGGAGAGGTCGATAATTATATTATCAGGGAAAATATTATTCTTACACTTTTAGGAATTGCAGTTGGATTGATAGGTGGGTATTTCTTTACAAATGAATTGATTTCGACAGTAGAAATAGAGGCAATAAGATTTGTTCATCATATTAAGCTGCAAAGTTATCTATATTCAATGGCTTTAGCATTGCTATTTACAATTATTGTAAATGTAATAACACATTTTTCGTTGAAGAAGATTGATATGATAGAGAGTCTTAAGAGTGTGGAGTAAATAATTTAAAATTGCCTGGTTGCTTTTTTCAAAACAATAATGTATAATGCAGATATTAATAGAAAATGCGACGAAGAGAAAGAGTAGTATAAAAGAAGCTTTACAGAGAGTGTCTGGTTGGTGGAAAGGCTCAAGCAAAATTATATGAATACATCTCAGAGCAGCTTCCTGAACAAATTATTTTTAGATTATAAACAGATGTTTTAGTCAGGACATTTATAATTAAAAGTTATACAACTTTAAGTAGGGACAGACGGGAACGCCCGATACAGCGTATGAGTGTGTTTGCACTTGATGAGGAAGATTTTGTGAGAAATCTTCAATAAGAGGTGGTACCGCAGATAATGCCCTCTGTACAATAATTTATATTGTACAGAGGTTTTTTAAATTTATAAGAAATACTTTAGTATTTCTTATAAATTTAAATGCTCCGCATGGGTGCACACACTTTTGCATAAGGTATTATGTCGCATAAAGCGACGCAAAAGTGGCGCCAGAGTTTCGGGAAGGAAACTCATTACTATTTATAAAATTAATAAATGGAGGACAAAAATGAAGATTTATGACGAATTAGTTGCGCGTGGACTTATTGCGCAGGTTACAGATGAAGATGAAATTAAAGATTTAATTAACGAAGGAAAGGCAACATTCTATATTGGTTTTGATCCAACAGCAGATTCACTTCACGTTGGACATTTTATGGCACTTTGCCTTATGAAGAGATTACAGATGGCAGGAAATAAGCCGGTTGTATTATTAGGTGGAGGAACAGGTTACATCGGAGATCCATCAGGAAGAACAGATATGCGTTCAATGTTAAGTCCTGAAACAATCGAACATAACTGCGACTGCTTTAAGAAACAGATGGAAAGATTCATCGATTTTGGTGAGGGCGGAGCAATCGCTGTTAATAATGCAGACTGGCTTTTGAAACTTAATTACATCGATGTATTAAGAGAAGTAGGACCATGTTTCTCAGTAAATAATATGCTTAGAGCAGAATGTTATAAACAGAGAATGGAGAAAGGATTATCATTCCTTGAATTCAACTATATGATAATGCAGTCATACGACTTCTATCATTTATTTAAAGAATACGGCTGTAATATGCAGTTCGGTGGCGATGACCAGTGGTCTAATATGCTTGGCGGAACAGAACTTATCCGTAAGAAATTAGGCAAAGATGCATACGCAATGACAATCACATTATTACTCAATTCAGAGGGTAAGAAGATGGGTAAGACAGCTAATGGTGCAGTATGGCTTGATCCTAATAAGACATCACCATTCGAGTTCTTCCAGTACTGGAGAAATGTAGGAGACAATGATGTTCTCAAATGTATCAGAATGTTGACATTCCTTCCATTAGAGCAGATAGATGAAATGGATAGCTGGGAGGGGGCTAAATTAAATGAAGCTAAGGAGATTCTTGCATACGAATTAACTAAATTAGTTCATGGTGAAGAAGAGGCAGAGAAAGCTAAAACAGCATCACACGCATTATTTGCAGGTGGCGGGGATGATTCTAATATGCCAACAACAAATATAACAGAAGACCAGTTAAATGATGGAGCAATCGGAATTATGGACTTAATGGTTGCGTGCAAATTAGTTGCATCTAAGAGTGAAGCAAGACGTCTTGTACAGCAGGGCGGTGTATTTGTAAATGATGAAAAGATAGCAGCCATTGATTTCGCAGTTACTAAAGATATGTTAAAAGATGGCGTTAAGATAAGAAAAGGAAAAAAGACATTCCATAAAGCAATAATGGAATAAGAAAGATGAGTGTATGCCGGTGAAAACAGTTATTGGAATTTTAGCCCATGTAGATGCGGGAAAGACTACCTTATCAGAAGCACTGTTATATAATGCCGGAATTACTAAAGCATTAGGGCGTGTTGATAAAGGAAATGCGTATTTAGATACGGACGAATTAGAGAAACAACGAGGCATAACCATATTTTCAAAACAGGCGGAATTCATATGGAAAGACCTGGAGGTAACATTAGTGGACACTCCGGGTCATGTGGATTTCTCAGCAGAAATGGAACGTACATTACAGATACTTGATTACGCAATTTTGGTAATAAGTGCATCGAATGGTGTCCAAAGCCATACGAGAACGTTATGGGAACTGCTTAAAATGTACAAAGTTCCGACAATAATATTCGTTAATAAGATGGATATGCCTGATACAGACAAGGCACTCCTTTTATCAGAACTCAAGTCGAAATTAGACGATAGCTGTATAGATTTTACAGATATACAGGAAGTTATGTCTAACGAAGAAGTAGCAATGACAAATGAGTCTTTGATGGAGGAGTTTTTGTCGTGTGGCAAAATAGATATCGAAGATATTAAGAGAGGCATATCTGACAGAGGAATATTTCCATGTCATTTTGGTTCGGCACTTAAGAATGATAAAATTATAGATTTGTTAGACGGTTTAAATACATATATAGACGAAAAGAAATACCCTGATAAGTTCAGCGCAAAAGTATATAAAATTAACCGAGACAGTCAGGGAAACCGTCTTACATATATCAAAGTTACAGGTGGAGTGCTAAGAGTCAAAGACATAATTGATGATTCAGAAGAAAAAATTAATCAGATTAGAATATATTCAGGGGATAAATACAGAACCGCAAATGAAATATATTCAGGAGAAGTATGCGCAGTAACAGGGCTTACAAAGACATATTCAGGAGAGAACTTAGGAATAGAAAATGATAACAATGATGTAATCCTAGAACCTGTGCTTATGTACAGGGTTGTTCTGCCGCAGGAAATTGATGCGGCAATGATGCTTCCTAAGTTAAAGCAATTAGAAGAAGAAGATCCGACCTTAGCTATTAAATGGAATGAGGATTTAAAAGAGATACAGGTCTGTCTTATGGGCGAAGTCCAGATAGAGATACTTAAGAAGCTTGTACTTGACAGGTTTAAAGTAGCTATCGAATTTGACCAGGGAAATGTGGTATATAAAGAAACTATCAGTAATACTGTGGAGGGCGTGGGACATTTTGAACCACTCAGACATTATGCAGAGGTACATTTAAGGTTAGAGCCGGGAGAGATTGGCAGCGGACTCACATTTGAGACAGAATGCAGCGAGGAGATACTGGCTAAGAACTGGCAGAGGCTAATCCTTACACATTTACAGGAAAGAGAACATAAAGGCGTACTTACAGGTTCGGGAATAACTGATATGAAGATAACCTTAGTAAGTGGCAGGGCGCACCTTAAGCATACTGAGGGTGGTGATTTCAGACAGGCTACCTACAGGGCAGTTAGACAGGGCCTGAAAATGGCACAGTCAGTATTATTAGAGCCTTATTATGATTTCAGATTAGAGATACCTACGGAAATGCTTGGAAGGGCAATGACAGATATTGAACGCATTTACGGTAAGATAAATCCTCCTGAAAATTATGGAGAATACAGCGTTATAACAGGATATGCACCGGTTGTCACGATGCGAAAATATAGAGAAGATATAGCAGCATATACTAAAGGTCAGGGCAAGATTACCTGTACATTAAAGGGATATCTTCCTTGTCATAATCAGGAAGAAATTGTGGAAGCTTATGGATATGATTCTGAGGCAGATACATTTAATCCGACAGGTTCAGTATTCTGTGCACATGGAGCAGGTTTCTATGTAAGTTATGATAAAGTATATGAATATATGCATATTGGCTTAGAGAATCAACCGGATAAAGAATATGTATACAATGACAATAAGATTGTATCTGGTGAATATAAGGAAGAGTGGATAGGAATAGATGAAGTTGATGCAATAATCAACCAGACCTATAATGCTAATAAGAAGTCAGAGGGCGAAAATAAGCGTAATAACTGGAAGAAGAGCAGAAATGAGCAGGATTATTTTGATTACAAGGGTTCTAAGTCAGTTAATAGTGAAACGAGAGAAAAATATCTGTTAGTTGACGGATACAATGTCATTTTTGCATGGGACGATTTAAAAGAATTAGCAGCAGTCAATATAGATGGCGCAAGAGGGAAACTTATGGATATTCTATGCAATTATCAGGCTATCTGCAAATGTGAACTAATAGTAGTATTTGATGCATACCGGGTAAAGGGTCACGATACCGAGATATCAGACTACCATAATATACACGTTGTATTTACGAAAGAAGCAGAGACAGCGGATCAGTATATTGAGAAATTTGCACATCAGAATGGCAGAAAATACAATGTTACGGTAGCTACATCAGATGGACTTGAGCAGATAATCATAAGAGGACAAGGCTGTAATCTTATTTCTTCAAGAGAATTAAAAGAAGAGATAGACAGGGCAACAAAGGATATAATGCAGAAATTCCAAAATGGAGATTTTGGATTATAAAATGTAAAATATAAGAATTGAAAGTTATGGTGAAATAATGAAGAAAATGCAAATCGTTACTTTCGTTTTTCGAGAGGCGAAGACAGAAGATAAAGAGCAGATAATGCAGTTATATAGAAATGCCATTGGAACAGAAGGCTGCACCTGGTCAGAGGAATATCCAAATGAGCAGATACTTCTTACAGATTTATCAAAGCACAATCTTTTCTGTATGGAGAATCAGGATAAAGAAATAGTAGGTGCAGTTTCTATTGATGAAGATGAAGAAGTAGACAGGTTAGAATGTTGGAATCGTAATGCAGGCAAAATGGCAGAGATTGCAAGACTTGTTGTGCGTGAGGATTGTCAGAACAAGGGAATGGCAAGAGAACTCATTAAAAATGTCATAAAAGTTCTTAAAGAAAGACAATATAAATCAGTTCATTATCTTGTAAGTAAATACAATAACAAAGCACTTGCTTCATATAAGAAATTAGATTTTAAATGTGTAGGAGAAAGTGATATACTTGATAATGACTGGTATTGCTACGAGATGATTCTGGATGAGAAGAATTATAAGATACTTACTATTCCTAATATCCTCAGTTTTATAAGACTTATATTAGTGGGATTATTCTTCGTACTTTACTCAGATAAGGGAAACAATAAGGATAACATGTGGGCAATAATTGTACTTATACTCTCAGGAATAACCGATTTCTTAGATGGTAAGATAGCAAGAAGGTTTAATATGGTGAGTGAATTTGGTAAAATCTTAGATCCTGTAGCAGATAAAGCGACAGAAGCAGTAATTGCCATATGCCTTATGAAACGTTATGAAATACTTATATATCTGTTAATATTATTTGCAATCAAAGAGACATTTATGAGTGCCTGCGGACTAATAGTTATCAGAAAAACAGGCGAGAATAATGGTGCAAAATGGTATGGCAAGGTAAGTACATTTGCATTTTACATAGTTATGATAACACTCCTTATTATAAGACATATACCTTTATCAGTGGCAAATGTCATGATTATAATGTGTATGTTTTTTATGGCATTTGCATTTGTTATGTATGCAAGGCTATATTACCAGATACTTAAAAAAAATAGGTGCAAGACAGAACAGTTATAAAACATTAATTTTAAAATCAAAGCTTTAAGAATTAAAATATGTAATAAACAAAAGAGACTTGGATAGGTGAACGTGTTTTGAAAAGAGATAACAGAATCAAAAAAATAAAAAAAAGAAGTTATACATTTTCGGTTGTAACGGGAATTGCTTCTGTAATTTGTGTTGCAGTGATTGTATTTGCAATATATACGAGCTTTATGGGATATGTATTTTATGAGATTTATTCATCTAATGCAAAAGCGAGTTCAGAAATCACAAAAATGGTAGCTGAACATATTATTAGTACCAGAAAGAAAGTATCAAATTGTGCAGACAGGATAGGAAAATTAATATCCGGTAATGATGAATTTACAGATGTGATAAAATTAAAGCAGGCATTTGAATTTATGGATACCGAAAATGACTTTGTTAATTTTGATATTAAAATGTTTGATGAAAATGAAACTAATATAGGAACATTAGCAACAGATGTGGAAAAAACAGAATTCTATAGAAATGCATTATCAGAAAAATATGGATTTTCAGTAGAAAAATTAAATAATACCCTTTATATGATATATACAGCACCGATAAAGAATAATGATAAAGAGGTAGGTGTGTTGTATGCTACTGAAAGAGGGCAGGTAGATGATGTCTATTATTCCTATAAAAATAATGAGTCAGATAAAGGAAAAACAGGAGTAAGAGTATGTTATATTACTGATGCTAATGGTGAAGGTGTGGCATACTGTGGAAATGGTAATTTAGAATATAACTGGAGTGATGCTGACAAAAAAGAATTTTCTTATTCAGGTGAAGCAACTAGTAATGATTCAATGAAGATGTATATAGAATCTGCAAATAGTGAATTTGGTATGACCGGAGAAAAATTCAATATTTCAATAATTAAAAACTGGATGTCAGATTACAAACCTATTGTCTATAATAATTCACGTGATGATATTGAATTATCAAATGTCTGGTATAAACAGAAAATAAATGATATCAGAATAGGCAAAGATGTCGAGTTATATACATATATACAGGTTAAGACGTATGTTGAATATGTAACAGTTGTTAAACTTGTATATGCTGCATTTTTTAGTATGATTATTCTGCTGATTCCGTTTATGTTATTATTAGTTTCTACTATATCTAAGATTAGAAGTAACAGGAGAATGGCTGGCTTATTATATATAGACAGTCTGACAGGATATGGTAACTGGACTTATTTTGAAGAAAGTGCAGGTAAAATATTAAGAAAACGCAGAAATCATGATATGAAATTTGCAATGATATCATTTGAAATAATAAGATATCATATAATTTTAGAGTATTATGGCGATGGCTTTGAAGATGAGGTTCTAGAAAAAATCAGTGAACGTCTTAAGGAATGGACAGGAAAGAATGAGGTCTATGCAAGATATGCAGAGTCGCAGTATGGAATGTTGTTATGCTATGAAGATGAGAAAGAATTAGTTAAGAGAGTGAAAAGAATACTTGATGACTTGTCAGGATATATAAGTAAAGTCAAACTTAAGATGAATTTTAAGGCAGGAATTTATCTGATTGAAGATAAGACAATGTCAGTAAATGCCATCAATCTGATTGCAATAGGTGCCAAAGACAGCAGAACTGATTCGGTGGAAACTAAAGTTACGATGTACAGCTCTAAAATAAGAGAACAGCAACGTAAGGAAAATATGATAGAAGAATCAATGGAGGCAGCCCTTTTGAACAAGGAATTCCAGGTATATCTTCAACCAAAATATAGTCCTGTAAATGAAGAACTGTTAGGAGCCGAGGCATTAGTACGTTGGATAAGTAAAGACAGAGGCATTATTTCTCCGGGTGAATTTATACCGGTGTTTGAAAAAAATGGTTTTATTACAAAGTTAGATGACTATATGATAGATGCGGTTGCAAAGTTACAGGCCGACTGGAAGAGAGAAGGAAAAAAATATGTACCAGTATCAGTGAATGTTTCAAGACTTCATTTTGCAGATGAAAATCTTGCAGAACATATAAGAGATATTGTAGACAGATATGATATTGAGCATGAATATATCGAGATAGAACTTACTGAAAGTGCATTTTATGATGATAAGGATGTGTTACTTAACACCATAAGAAAGTTACACGAATATGGTTTTGTTGTATCGATGGATGATTTCGGCTCAGGATACTCATCACTTAATCTTCTTAAAAACATACCATTGGATATTATTAAACTTGATGGTGAGTTCTTTAATGAAGCAGATGACAAAGAACGTGGCGAGACCGTTGTAAGGAATACAATTGTGCTTGCTAAAGACCTCAATATGAAAATTGTGGCTGAGGGAATAGAGACTAAAGAACAGGTTGAGTTCTTAGAAGAACAGGGCTGTGACCTTATCCAGGGATTCTATTTTGCCAGACCGATGCCAGTGGCAGATTTTGAGAAACTTATATCATAAGTTCGTATATAAATACGTTCAATAAACAGGAGGTAACTGATGAAAAGACTAAATAAAATATTAGGAATAGCAATACTTGTAACGATAGCATTGTCATTAATGGCATGCGGAAAGACAACCGATAAGAAAAATAAAAATATCACAGAAGATGAAGTAATTAAATACATTAATGAATTAAAGGAAAGTTCATCTTTTGAAACGGAATTATCAGAAGTTGATGAAAACGTTATAATTAATACATATAAGATTACGGATACAGATACATCTGTAATAAAGGCATATGTAGGAGATGGTGCATCATCAGAAGAACTTGTTTTATTAAAAGGAGATTCAACAGGGATTAAAGAAGTTGTGAAGGCTTATCTGCAAGATAAAGAGGATAATTATTCGAGCTATATGCCTGAAGAAGTACTAAAAATAAAGAATGCTATATTTAAACAATATGGAGAGTATTCAATTATCTGTATATGTAAGGATAATAAGACAGCGAAGAGGATACTGGATAAATAAAAGGGCATTTAGATATACTAAAAACAGAATTATCCGTATATTTCATTCACACGATTTATTACGCATCATGAGTGTGAGTTATATACGGATAATTTTGTATAAGTATATAAGATGTATGCCCTATGAATGTGCATAAATTAGAACTAAAATAACACCGGCAAGTTATCGGTTTTACGGTGTAATTTAATATTATGAATATACTAAATGGAACAGCAATTAAAAATGCAGCTGAGTTTTTACGATGTATTTTAATATTATGAATATACCGGTGTTTTACGTCCATCCACCATCAAATGTTATAATCTGACCTGTAAGGTAATCTGGAGAATTGAAAATATTGTATACGAGATTTGCAACTTCTTCGCAGGTTCCCATTCTTCCATAAGGAATTTCTTCCTCTAAATCAGTTTTTTCTTCAGGAGTAAGACGTGAATTCATAGTAGTATCGATTGCACCGCAGGCAACTGCATTGACATTTATATGTGAGGGCGCTAGTTCTTTAGCGAGTGCCTTAGTAAGTGAATTGACTCCGCCTTTTGAGGCTGAATATGCAACCTCACAGGAAGCTCCGACATTTCCCCAGACAGAAGATATATTTATAATACTTCCTTTCTGCAAATGCAGCATATCCGGAATAAAAATTTTACTCATATAGAATACAGATGACAGGTTTGTGGCTATAATATTATTCCAGGTAGTTATATCAAGGTCCTGAAATAATCCGAAATCACAGATTCCAGCATTGTTTATAAGGCATGATACATATATTTTTAAATTTTCCAGAGATTTTTTCAGATTTAAAAGTTCATCATAAGAAGATACATCGCATTTATAAGCATAGCATGTACTGCCATATGATTCGATTTCTTTTTTTGCATTGAGTAAATCATCATAATTATTTTTGGATACAATTATAACGGGATACTTTGCTTTGGCAAATTTAATGGCAATAGCTCTGCCAATACCCCTGGATGCACCGGTAATAATAATATAATCATTCATAATAATCCTCGTTTCTGAGCAATTTATTGTGAAGAGGCGATGAAGAATTAGTGTAGGTGATTTCTCATCTGCCATATAAGCTATTTGCTTTTGCTCTGAAACAAATAGCTGTGTGAAAAATAATCGCATCAGCATTATTTTTCGCATTAGACTCCATTATGCAAACAAATATGTTGCAATATATTTTTTGATTTTTATATATTTGGATTATAACACATATTAATAGATTTATAAACAAGTCTATTTATATGTTAATGAAATAAAATAAATAATCAGAAACAATAAATATAAGTAAAAAATATAAATAAAAGGCAAAAAAAGGTAATTGAAAAGTGCATAAAAAACAACCGTAAAGGTTGACAAATTAATACATTTTTGCTAAAATGTAAAAAGATTTTAACAATTTTGTAATATTTATTGAGAAAGGACAGGTTTTCGTGAGAAAGAGAAACGTTGGGATTGCAGCAGGCTGTTTATTAACAACAATTGTATTGGGTGTTGGGACAGCAAGCGCACAGAATACTAAGACAGATAAACTTTCGGTAAATATTCCAAGTGCAGGTATCGCAGTTGCATTGGAGAATTATAATGTAGAAAGCAATAAAAAAGCTGAATTATCAGCGTTAATTACAGATAAAGTAGCAGTAGCCGAAGAGACCACAAAGGCTCCGGAGACAACTACACAGGAGACAACTACAGAGGCTCCTACACAGGAAGAGACAACTACAGAGGCTCCTAAGGAGACTTCAGTTTATGATACAATAGCAATGTCTCAGGTTGAAGATTATGTAAATGTCCGTACAGCACCAAGCACAGATGCAGATATAGTTGGTAAGATATATAACAACTGTGCAGCTACAATAGTTGGTACTGAAGGAGATTGGTATAAGATAGAATCAGGTAACTGTACAGGTTATATTAAGAAAGATTACTTTGTAACAGGAGAAGAAGCTAAGGCAATTGCAGTTAACTGTGGATATGTTAATGCAACTGTTACAACAGAGACTCTTAATGTAAGAGAAGGACAGCAGGCAGATGGAAGAATTCTTACACAGCTTCCTGAAGGTGGACAGTATGATGTAATTCAATACGGAGATGGCTGGGTATATTTAAATATTGATGAAGATGTCAAGGGCTGGGTATCTATGGATTATGTGAATATAGATGTTAAATTTAACACAGCCATTACATTAGAGGAAGAAGAAGCAAAACTTGCAGAAGAGGCAAGACTTGCAGAAGAAGCTAAGGAAGCAGAGAGAAAGGCTAGAGAAGCTAAAGCAGCAGAGGAAGCAAGACGTAAGGCAGCAGCTTCGAAGAATACTTCATCAAATGCTTCATCAAGCAGTTCTTCAAGCAACACACAGATTTCAGATTCAGTAGATACATCATCAGCTTCAGCACTTCGTGCCGCAGTTGTTGCATATGCATTACAGTTTGAGGGTAACCCATATGTATATGGTGGTTCAAGCTTAACTAATGGTACAGACTGTTCAGGTTTCACAATGGCAGTATATAACTATTTCGGATACGGCTTACCACATCAGTCGGGTTCACAGTCAACTTGTGGTACAAGAGTATCATTAGATTCATTATTACCTGGTGATTTATTATTCTATACAAATGGTGGTAGCAATATCGGACATGTTGCATTATACATTGGTAATGGACAGATTATTCATGCAAGTACACCATCTACAGGAATTAAGATTTCAAGTGCTAACTACAGAACACCTTTATGTGCTGTAAGAATTATTAATTAGTACGAACAAATAATATAAATGAATATATAAAGGTCTATGGCAACTGGGACCAGAGTAAGATAAACTTACGGCTGGTATGCAATTCGCATAAAATACAGTGGCTATAGACCTTTTAGTATAATTAGAATAAAATTATTTATATGAATATAACGTAGGAATGGAAAATGGTATCAAACCAGAACGAGCAAACAGTATCATTTCAGAGGACTTGATCCTGATGATGTGTCAGTTTACGCATATAATGTCTTAACATATATGTTTGATAATAACTGTCCTATTGAAAGTGGCGGCCATATAGATGGACGTTCTTTTTTTAATATCAAATATAAAGATAGTGAATATGCACAAATTTGATGTAAATTTTAAAAAGGTAACCACATTTAAAAAGTACGTTATTAACATCACAATGTAGACAATGTGGATAACTTCTGGGTAAAAATAATGTCAAAATACCAATAAAAAGTATTTATGCACGTAGTTATCCACAATTTCCACAGAAAATAATGTCACATAGTGTTGAAAACTGTAGATAGGCTAAAAGAACAAACGTTTTGTGAAATTATGCTAAAATATCAAAAATTACTAAAAACCACTTGACACAAAGTATAATATTTATGGAATAATTGTTAGGATGCGCTAAAGTACAGCCTGAAAAATATATAAGTCTAAATGTATTTTTAATCATTCAAAGTGGCATTTAAAGTGAAAATAAACTTTTCAAAGCATAGATGAAAATATATTGACTAAACACGACCTTTTTTCTTGAAAAAAAACTAGATTATGGTATAATTAATAACATAAATAACCGTTGAAGGTATTGGTTATTTATTGTGAGAATTCTAAAGCATTACAGGGTAATCATAAGAGATATCTGTGGGGCAGATATTATAGACATTTACCAGTGATTGCATATGAATTTTCAATAATGGGAAAAGGAGATGGACAGCATGAGATACGTGATTACAGGAAGAAACATTGATGTTACAGAGGGATTAAGGAATGCAGTACAAGAGAAGATAGGAAAGTTAGAAAAGTATTTCACAGCAGATACAGAAGTACATGTTACACTTAGTGTTGAGAAAGAAAGACAGAAAATAGAGGTAACCATTCCGGTTAAAGGCAATATTATCAGATCTGAACAGGTTAGCAGTGATATGTATGTATCGATTGATCTTGTAGAAGAGATTATCGAAAGACAGCTTAAGAAATATAAGAACAAAATTGTAGATAAACAGCAGTCAAGAGATAATTTCAGTCCTGAATATATCGATAAAGATTATGATGAAGATGATTCGATTAAGATTATCAGAACAAAGAAATTCGGAATTAAACCAATGGATCCTGAAGAAGCTTGCGTACAGATGGAATTATTAGGACATAACTTCTATGTATTCAGTAATTCAGAGACAGATGAAGTTAATGTTGTATACAAGAGAAAAGGCAATACATACGGTTTGATTGAACCTGAATTCTAAGAGAATAATAATTCTAAGAATATTAATTAAAATATTAAAGGTTGAGAGTGTAATACTTTCAACCTTTTTTTAAATCAAATATTGAATTAATAGGTATTTAGTGTTAAAATAAGATTCGTATGTAAACTATAAAAAATGACTAGGAGATATATAATGGGTCTTGTATCAAAAATATTTGGAACTCACAGTGAAAGAGAAATAAAGAGAATCAGGCCAATTGTGGACAAGATAGTATCATTAAGACCACAGATGGTAGAATTAACAGATGAACAATTACGTGGAAAGACAGATGAATTTAAGAAAAGACTTGCAGATGGTGAAACATTAGATGATTTATTACCTGAAGCATATGCGGTTGTTAGAGAAGCTGCACGAAGAGTCCTTAATACAGAACATTATGAATGTCAGCTTATGGGTGGTATTATTTTACACCAGGGACGTATCGCTGAGATGAAGACAGGTGAAGGTAAGACACAGACTTGTTTACTTCCAGCATATCTGAATGCATTAGAGGGCAAAGGTGTTCATGTCGTAACAGTAAATGATTACCTTGCACATCGTGATGCTGAATGGATGGGACAGGTTCATCGTTTCCTTGGCTTAACAGTCGGTGTTGTATTAAACAGTATGGAAAATGATGAGCGAAGAGCAGCTTACAATTGCGATATTACATATATTACAAATAATGAGCTTGGTTTCGATTACTTAAGAGATAATATGGTTATCTATAAAGAGCAGTTAGTTCAGAGAGGACTTAACTTTGCAATCGTCGATGAGGTTGACTCAGTTCTTATCGATGAGGCGAGAACACCACTTATTATTTCAGGTCAGAGTGGAAAATCTACAAAGCTTTACGAAGTATGCGATATTTTAGCAAGACAGTTAAAACGTGGTAAGGATACACCAGAGCTTACTAAGATGGCAGCTATTATGAAAGAGGAAGTAGAGGAAGATGGAGACTTTATCGTTAATGAGAAAGATAAAGTTGTAAACCTTACTGCAGAGGGCGTTAAGAAAGTTGAAGATTTCTTCAAGATAGAGAACCTTGCAGATCCAGAGAACTTAGAGATACAGCATAATATTATACTTGCTTTAAGAGCAAATAATCTTATGTTCAGAGATAAAGATTATGTTGTAAAAGATGATGAAGTATTAATCGTAGATGAATTTACAGGCCGTATTATGCCAGGCAGAAGATATTCGGATGGACTTCATCAGGCTATTGAAGCTAAAGAACATGTAAAAGTTAAGAGAGAGAGTAAGACTCTTGCAACAATCACATTCCAGAACTTCTTTAATAAATATGATAAGAAGTGTGGTATGACAGGTACAGCATTAACAGAGGAACAGGAATTTAGAAATATTTATGGAATGGACGTTGTAGAAGTTCCTACTAATAAACCTATTGCAAGAATAGATTTGCCAGATTCAGTTTATTCTACAAAGAGAGGCAAGTTAAAAGCCATCGTAAGAGAAATTGTGGAGACACATAAGACAGGACAGCCTGTGCTTGTAGGTACAATTACAATTGAATCATCAGAAGAGATAAGTAATTTACTTAGAAAAGAAGGCATTCCTCATAAAGTCTTAAATGCCAAGTTCCATGAATTAGAAGCAGAGATAGTAGCAGAAGCCGGTGCATTTGGTGCGGTTACGATCGCAACTAATATGGCAGGCCGTGGTACTGATATTAAGCTTGATGATAAATCAAGAGAAGCTGGCGGTTTAAAAATTATAGGTACAGAAAGACATGAGTCAAGACGTATCGATAATCAGTTAAGAGGACGTTCAGGTAGACAGGGAGATCCAGGACAGTCACAGTTCTTCATTTCATTAGAAGACGATTTAATGAGATTGTTTGGATCTGAAAAGCTTATGTCTACATTTAAGGCATTAGGTATTCAGGAAGATGAGCCTATACAGCATAGTATGCTGTCTAATACAATAGAGAAGGCACAGAAGAAGATAGAGGGTAATAACTATGGTATTAGAAAGAATCTGTTAGAATATGATCAGGTAATGAACGAACAGAGAGAGACAATCTACGCAGAACGTTTAAGAGTATTAAATGGAGAGAATATGCGTGATTCTGTATACAAGATGATTACCGATGTTATTGATGGAATCGTTGATAGATGTATTTCAGAAGATCAGTCACCAGAGAATTGGGATATGGTAGAGTTAAATCAGCTTATTTTACCTATATATCCATTCGACCCGATTATTCTTACTGATGAACAGAAAGACAAATTTAATAAAGCGGCTTTAAATCAGTATCTTAAAGAAAAAGCTGTTAAGGCATATGAAGCTAAAGAGGCAGAATTCCCTGAAGCAGAACAGATACGTGAATTAGAACGTGTGGTATTACTTAAGGTAATAGATAGAAAATGGATGGATCATATCGATGATATGGACCAGTTACGTCAGGGAATCGGCTTACAGGCTTATGGCCAGAGAGATCCGTTAATCGAATATAAGATGACAGGTTACGAGATGTTCGGAGAAATGACTGAATCAATCAAGGAAGATACAGTTAAGTTACTTTTGCATGTTAAAGTTGAACAGAAAGTAGAAAGAGAACAGGTTGCTAAAGTAACAGGAACTAATAAAGATGATTCTGGAGTTAAAGCACCAAAGAAGCGTGAGAGCGAGAAGATTTATCCAAATGATCCTTGCCCATGTGGAAGTGGTAAGAAATATAAACAGTGTTGTGGAAGAAGGTGATTAAGTGGTAGAATTAGATCAGTTCAAATATAGTCTTGGTTTATTTGCAGAACCACTTAATGAATTGAGGGATTCACTTTGACTTAGCCGGAAAAAAGGAGAGAATTGTTGAAATTGAGAAAACAATGGAGTCGCCTGATTTCTGGGATGATACTGAGAAATCTCAGAATTATATGCGTGAATTAAAGAACCTTAAAGATACCATTGAGCAATTTGATAAACTTAGTATGCAGTATGAAGATATTGAGACATTGATTCAGATGGGATATGAGGAAGAAGATCCGGATATAATACCTGAGATTGAGAAAAATTTCGAAGAATTTAAAGAAGAATTCGAAGAACTTCGTGTCAGTACTCTTTTATCAGAGGAATATGATAAGAACAATGCGATACTTACATTACATGCAGGTGCAGGTGGAACAGAGTCCTGCGACTGGGCAAGTATGTTGTCGAGAATGTACCAGAGATTTGCGGATAAGAAAGGTTTTACCGTTGAGATTCTGGATTTCTTAGATGGTGAAGAAGCAGGACTTAAATCAATCACGATGCAGATAAATGGAGAAAATGCTTATGGATACCTTAAATCAGAACGAGGTGTGCATAGACTTGTAAGAATTTCTCCGTTCAATGCCGCAGGAAAGAGACAGACATCGTTCGCATCATGTGATGTAATGCCTGATATTGAAGAAGATTTAGATATTGATATAAATGAAGATGATTTGAGAATCGATACTTACAGAAGCAGTGGTGCGGGTGGACAGCATATTAACAAAACATCTTCAGCAATTAGAATAACACATATACCTACAGGAATTGTAGTGCAATGTCAGAATGAAAGATCGCAGTTTCAGAATAAAGATAAGGCGATGAAGATGTTGAAAGCAAAATTGTATTTACTTAAGAAAGCTGAGAATGCAGAAAAAGTATCAGATATCCGAGGCGAGATTAAGGACATTAATTTTGGAAATCAGATACGATCATATGTTATGCAGCCTTATACACTTGTTAAAGATCATAGAACTAATTTTGAAACTGGTAATGTGGCGAGTGTGTTAGATGGAAATATTGAACCGTTTATAAGTGCATATTTAAAATGGAATAGCCTGAATAAAAGTAAATAGAACAGTAGAAAGGGGATTTTGCCATGGAATTTAAACCTGTTGTATTTCGTATTGGGAAAGAGGAGTATGGCGTTGATATAAACGTTGTACGTGGAATTGAGAAGGTTATGCAGGTAGTACCTGTTCCTAATGCGAATAGAATTATCAAAGGAATAATAAATCTTAGAGGTTCTATAATTCCTATATGTAGTCTCAGACGTAAATTTGGTAAAGAAGACATTCCTTATAATGAAGATACCAAGTTTATAATTGTTAAAACAGAAACACTTTCTATTGGATTAGAAGTTGATTCAGTCGGAGATATACAGAATGTCGAAGAGAATAATATTTTCCCTGTACCTGGTATTCTTGTGTCGGAAGATACAGAATATTACAAAAACATTTTAAATGTAAATGGACGTCTGATAGTTATGCTAGATGTTGATAAACTTCTTAAAGAAGAAGAGATGAAAGCACTTCAGAAGACAGTCGAAAGTCTCTAATATAAAAAGTTATGGTTGACAAGCCATAACTTTTTTGTTATATTAAGCGTACTAGCAGTAATAGTACACTTAAGTAGGAAGGCGGGAAGACGTGTTTAGGATAGATGTAATGTCAGGAGTTCCTGTGTACGAACAGATTATTAAACAGATGGAGAAGTTTATACTGACAGGAGTATTGAAGGGAACAGAACAGGTTCCATCAGTAAGAAATCTGTCAGTTGAACTCTCAGTTAATCCGAATACGATTCAGAAAGCATATTCGGATTTAGACAGAAGAGGGATTATCTTTTCTGTTCCGGGTAAAGGCTGTTTCGTATCTGAAAATGCAAAAGGAATACTCAGTGAGGCAAAGAGAAACCAGATATCGGATTTAGAACAGATGATGTATGAACTGATATTAGCAGGTGTAGGCAGAGAAGAAATTATAAATAGCCTTGATAAGGCAATTGAGAGAAAGGAACATGCTGATAGCGTGGGTGAAAACTATGATAAATGTTAGTGGTGTATCGAAAAAATTTGAGAATGTATATGCATTAAAAGATGTTTCATGTACTATTCCAAAAGGAGCAATATATGGAATGGTAGGTTCAAATGGTGCGGGTAAATCAACATTTTTAAGACTGTTGTCAGGAGTATATAAAGCTGACAAAGGAAATATTTTAATAGATGAGGAACCTGTATATAACAATCAGGAGGCTAAGAACAAAATGGTCTTTGTATCTGATGACTTATATTTTCTGCCGGGGGCATCTTTAAAGAGGATGTCAGCATTTTATAAATCTTTTTATAACAGATATGATGATAAAAAGTTTGATAAATTAGTCGAATTGTTCAAATTAGATGCAGGCAAATCAATACATACATTTTCTAAGGGAATGAAGCGACAGGCGGCAATTATTCTAGCACTTTCGACTTGTCCTGAATATATGTTGTTTGATGAGACATTTGACGGATTAGATCCTGTTGTCAGAAATCTTGTTAAGAAATTAATCTGCGAAGAGGTAATAGAGAGTAAGGCGACAGCTATTCTTACATCACATTCTCTAAGAGAATTAGAAGATACTTGCGACCAGCTTGCTTTGTTACATAAAGGCGGACTTATCTTCGAAAGCGACATTCAGGATATTAAGACCAGCCTCTTTAAGGTGCAGGTTGCATTTACAGAGGAATATAATCAATCTAAATTTGATGTTTTGGACATTAATATAAGAAATTATAAGCAAAGTGGTTCGGTAGCGAATCTGATAATCAGAGGAGAAAAAGATATGATAGCCACGCAGATAAGAAGATTAAATCCACTTATATTAGATATACTTCCATTAACCCTTGAGGAAGTATTTACATACGAAATGGAAGTGTATGGATACAGCTATAATGATGTATTGGAGGGAATAGAGAATGAAAAATAACAGAAATAAATTTTTTAGTATAAGTCTATATAAAGATGCTTTAAAACAACTTCGTATAATAGGTATAGTTCTGGCGGTTGTTATGGGATATATGCCTATTGCAACAGGAATGATGGTTGGAGACCATTTATTCTTTACAGATAAAATAGATTGTATTCTATATCTTTTTACAACATCTGTAGTAATGATATACATATTCAGATTTACGACAAAGAGAAAGTCGAGTGATGTATTTTACTCATTACCCTATACGAGAACGTGTTTGTATATTTCATATGTATTAGCAGCATTTACATGGATTATTGCCATAATGGTGATAAATGTTATGGGAAGATTAGTATATTATAAAAGGTATAAATATATGGGACATTTTACTATCCGATATAACTTAGGAATGTTAGCATGTGTTATATTGATTATGGGTGGAATCAGCATTGCACAGGGACTTACAGGTACTATATTTACTAACATAGCTATGAGTGGGGTTATATTATTTGTGCCACGCTTGCTTATTAGATACATAGTAGGATTTATATATGATTTATGCCCATATGCTAATATGAATTATGTGAAATTACCATTTCGTGATAATATAAATATACTTTCATTAATAGTAGGATTCGATGACTCATATTTAGATATAACTAATACCGGAGTGATATATGCATTTGTATTGGGAATAATATATCTGATAATTGGAGGTATCTTATTTAATAGAAGAAAGAGTGAAACGGCAGGCCATGCAGCAAGTAATAAGTGGATACAGGGAGTAGTCCGTACTCTCATAACATTGGTAATATGCCTTATTCCTCTCTATAATATTATTATGTATTATTTAGATTATAATGACCGGACGATAGATATTCTATATATTGTTATATTATATGGTCTGGCAATATTAGTATATTTTCTGTTTGAATTACTGGCAACAAGAAAGGTGCGAAAACTGCTAAGAGCGATACCGGGCATATTGGTAGTTATACTTTGTAATGTGGCAATTTTTATCTGTGTTTATGGAGCAACTGAAAATATAAAGAAATTCAGACCTGATGTTGATGAAGTTGAATATATTACTGTGTCAACAGATTTCGGTTACGATAGAGATATGAGCATATATATAAATGACAAAGATTATGTTTTATCAATATCAAAGAATGTTAAAATAAAAGAAGAAAATATAATCCAAATGCTTACAAATCAATATAACAAATATGTGGATAAGCCATCGCAGTATCAATATAGTGTCTGGAATTCATCATATATATATTATAATAAAGTTGATGTGGATTTCTGCGTAGATGGTAAACTATATCATAGAACGGTACAATTAAGTGATATGATGGAAGAATCGATATTAGAGTATCTCTATAAACAACCTGAGGTAATAGATAAAGTATTGGATATACCGGAAGTAAAGGATATTATCAGAATTAAACCGGAAGAGAATTATACAATCAACGCAAATATAAGTGATGAAGATGCCGTATTATTATATGAAAGTTATAAAAAAGAATTACAAGGTATGAGAGCAGATTTAAAATCGGTTATGGGGGATAACGACTACCTATGCAAGCTGGTTATAGACTATAGAGGGAAAAAAGGTAATACCTGGTCGTATATAAAGATTGTTTCGTCAATGCCTGAAACATATAAATTATTTTTGAGTATTGCAGGAAAGAATCAGGAACAATATTTAGATAACCTCGAAATAAATATAAATAACTCACTTCAATTAGATATAACATTTAGTATAGGTGTATTATCTGATGGTAAATTTGAAGATGACATATATATAGATTCGGATATCTTATTTAATATAGAATATCCTGATGAACAATTGAAAGAATGTGTTAAAGAGTTTATTAAAGAAGCTGAAACAAGTCATAAAATACCTGATAACAACGAAAAAGTGTATGTAATGTCTATAGGTGAAAAAACACTGGTGTTCTCGGCTGACGAAAAATGTGCAGAATTATTTAATAAAATGGTTAAGTTAAATCGATAATCACAAGAAACTTATAATTATTAGGAAGCAATAATCATAAGAAATTGATAGTTATAAGAAAACAATAATATAAGAAGTGGTAGTCATAAGGAATCAGCATGAAAGTCTAAATGCTTTGATGTTGATTCCTTTATTGTATAGAAATGTCAGAATAAAGTATATTATCTGCTTGCAAAGTAATAACACTTGTGGTAAAATTCTTTGAGTGAAAAACAACTGTATTTCTACGACAAACAGGAAAGGAACGGTATTACGTTTATATGCAAGACGAGGGTAAATACTATGTGTTGAAGAAAAAAGCTGTTCCGGAAGTATTGCTTAAAGTGGTTGAGGCTAAAAGACTATTAGAGTCTGAGCGGGCAATATCTATTCAGGAGGCAACTGAACAGGTTGGTCTTAGTAGAAGTTCATTTTATAAGTATAAAGATGATATATTTCCATTTCATGATAATGCAAGAGGCAAAACCATCACATTTGTGCTTCAGATGGACGACGAACCGGGACTATTGTCAGGAGTTCTGAAACAGATTGCAGAAGATAATGCCAATATTTTAACGATACATCAGACTATTCCGATTAATGGGGTAGCATCTCTTACATTGAGTGTGGAAATTGGTCCGGAGACAAAAAATGTTTCTGATATGATAGATGCCATTGAGGCGAAGAAAGGTATACATTACCTTAAGATACTAGCAAGAGAATAATAAAACATAGAAAGGACCGTAGATAACGGTAAAAGGTTTGAAAAAATGATAAATGTGGCAGTATTAGGATATGGTACAGTAGGCTCAGGTGTAGTCGAAGTCTTTAATACTAACAGGGAAAGCATTAATAAAAAAGCAGGTCAGGAGATAAATGTTAAATATGTTTTAGATTTAAGAGAATTTCCTGGTGATCCGGTTATGGATATCTTAGTTCATGATTACAATGTAATTCTTAATGATCCTGAAATCGAAGTAATTGCTGAAGTTATGGGCGGTGTTGAACCGGCATATACATTTGTTAAGGCAGCACTTGAGAAAGGTAAGAGTGTTTGTACATCTAATAAAGAGCTTGTTGCTAAGCATGGCCCTGAATTATTGAAAATTGCAAGAGAACACAACAGAAACTTCTTGTTTGAAGCAAGTGTAGGTGGTGGTATTCCAATCATCAGACCATTAAACCAGTCATTAACAGCCGATGAGATTACGAAGATTACAGGTATCTTAAATGGCACAACTAACTACATACTTACAAAGATGTCTAAAGAAGGACTTGATTTTGATACAGTTCTTAAAGAAGCACAGGATTTAGGATATGCAGAGAGAAACCCATCCGCAGACGTTGATGGTTTTGATGCCTGCCGTAAGATTGCAATTCTTGCTTCACTAGCATACGGTTACAATGTTGATTATGAAGAAATATATACAGAAGGCATTACTAAAATCACAGATATAGATTTCAAATATGCTAATAAAATGGGACGTTCAATCAAATTATTTGGTGAAGCTAATAAAGTAGATGACCAATTCTATGCATATGTAGCTCCTGTTATGATTGACAGTAACCATCCATTATATAGTGTAAATGGTGTATTTAATGGTATCCTTGTAAAGGGAAATGTACTTGGTGATGTTATGTTCTATGGAAGTGGCGCTGGAAAATTACCTACAGCAAGTGCAGTTGTGTCAGATATCGTAGATGCAGTTAAACATTTGAATACAAATATTATGTCATTCTGGAGCAGCAAGAAACTTGAGCTTACGGATATTAAGTTATCAGAGAAGAAATTCTTTGTACGAGTTAAAGGAAACGTTGATGAGAAACTTGCTGAAGTAGAGAAAGCATTTGGTAAAGTTGAAATTATAGAAGTAGAAGATGTTAAGGGCGAATTCGGCTTCGTAACGGACGTTATAACAGAAGAGAAGTACGAAGAAGCATCAGCACAGGTTGATGGAATTATTACCAGAATCAGAATGGAAGATTAATTAAATTATGAGTGTGAAATACCCCCACCGCTTACTATGAGAGTAATAGGTGGGGGTATTGTTATATGCTCTGATTTATTTAGGAATAATAACGCAACTTTGCTCATACATATGTGGTTTATATTTATCTGATTAAGCAATTTGACATATATAAATATTGAAATGCCTTGTAAGAATTGCGTAAATTTGTGAGATATTGTTTTTGGCTCATTTTTTGTGTACATTCACTGGACGAACACTAAAGCCGAAATGTCCGTCTATGACACACACTTTCATAATTCCTTAATCGGGTGTGAGTAAATGCCGCCCTCTGCAAAGTCTATTACGGTGCAGTCAATCAGACGCGCTTTGCTTGAACGGTGATTAACTGCACCGACCTTTTGCATCAGCCGGCATATAACTCACACTCGCGATACGTCATAAATCAAGTGTATGTCATAGACGGACTTCTCGGTTTTAGTGTATGGACATTGAATGAATACAAATAATCGAAAGAGCCGAAAAATCATATCCACAAATTAGCAATTCATACAAATGTTTCAATATTTATATATGCAAATTAGCTTAATACAGATAATTTAATTCTATGATGTATGAGCAAAGTTGCGTTATTATCTAATAAATCAGAGTATATAACAAATTATTTATTTAGGAATTCTCATAGTAAGCTGAATTCTCTTCTTGGCAATATCTACACTCATAACCTGTACATCTACGATATCTCCAACACTAACTGCATCAAGTGGGTGCTTAATATATCTGTCAGTAATCTGAGAGATGTGTACAAGCCCGTCCTGATGTACACCAATATCTACGAATACACCAAAGTCAATTACATTACGGACAGTTCCCTTAAGAATCATTCCGGGAGTGAGGTCTTTCATTTCTAATACATCTGTTTTAAGAATAGGTTTTGGCATTTCATCACGAGGATCACGTCCCGGCTTTTCTAATTCTCTTATAATATCTTTGAGGGTTGGCTCACCAATTCCGAGTTCATCAGATAATTTCTTAGTATCCTTTGCCATAAGGCTTAATCCGACAAGATTACCGCTTTTAATATCTTCAACATTAAGACCAAGCTTCTTAAGAAGATTATTAGCAGCTTCATAAGATTCAGGGTGAACGCTTGTAGCATCAAGTGGATTATCACCATCTGCAATACGCATAAAGCCTGCACACTGCAGAAATGCCTTAGGTCCTAATTTCTCAACTTTAAGAAGCTGTTTTCTGTTGGTAAATTTACCATTTTCTTCTCTGTATTTAACAATGTTTTTTGCGATAGTTTTTGATATGCCTGATATATATTCTAATAAGCTTGCTGAAGCAGTATTTAAGTCTACACCGACTTTATTTACACAGTCCTCGACTACGCCTGTAAGAGCTTCAGATAATTTCTTCTGGTTCATATCGTGCTGATACTGACCGACACCGATTGATTTAGGGTCTATTTTAACTAATTCAGCAAGAGGGTCCTGAACTCTTCTTGCGATAGAAGTTGCACTTCTTTCTCCGACGTTAAGGTCAGGAAATTCTTCCGTTGCCAGCTTACTTGCAGAGTAGACAGAGGCACCAGCTTCATTTGTAATAACATATGATACCTTGGATTTACATTCTTTAATAATATCTACGATAACCATTTCAGATTCTCTTGATGCAGTTCCGTTTCCGACTGATATAAGAGAAATATTGTATTTATCAATAAGTTTTAACACTTCTTTTTTAGATTCTTCAACTTTATTCTGAGGTGCTGTTGGAAATATAACTTTAGTATCAAGTACCTTGCCTGTCGTATCAACTACAGCCAATTTACAACCTGTTCTGAATGCAGGGTCCCATCCTAATACAACCTGATTGGCAATTGGTGGCTGCATAAGTAACTGTGTAAGATTTTTACCAAATACCTTTATAGCGCCATCTTCAGCAGTTTCAGTAAGTTCATTTCTTATATCTCTTTCGATTGCCGGAGAAATAAGTCTCTTATAACTGTCTGCGATTACATCTGACAGAATGGCTTCACATTCAGAATTAGTAGATTTACAAATCATTTTATTAAGATAATTTAAGATACTTTCCTCATCAACAGTTATCTTAACAGATAGAATCTTTTCTTTTTCACCACGATTAATAGCTAAGATTCTGTGTCCTGCGATTTTCTTGACAGGCTCTTCAAAATTGTAATACATTTCATATACAGAGTCCTCTTCACTATCCTTGGCAGTGGATACAAGACTTCCGTTATTAAATGTGAATTTTCTTATGTATTCTCTGTAAGTTGCGTTGTCTGAAACAGTTTCAGCTATAATATCTTTTGCACCTGCTATGGCATCTTCAACATTTGCAACTTCTTTTTCATCATTAATATATTCAGAAGCCTTTTCAGTAACATTCAGATTCTTATCCTGCTCTAATATAGCCTTGGCTAAAGGTTCAAGCCCTTTTTCCTTAGCGATTGTTGCCCTTGTACGCTTCTTTGGTCTGTATGGAAGATATAAGTCCTCTAATGCAACCATAGTGTTAGCAGCTTCTATCTTAGCTTTTAATTCATCAGTTAATTTGCCCTGCTCTTCTATACTATTTAGAATTTGAACTTTTCTATCTTCGAGATTTCTAAGATAAGTCAATCGTTCGTCGAGCGTTCTTAAGACTTCATCATTTAGAGAACCGGTTACTTCTTTCCTGTATCTTGCAATAAAAGGAATGGTATTTCCTTCATCGATTAATTTAATTGTTGCCTCTACTTGTGATGTTTTAATATTAAGTTCACTAGCGAGAGTTTTGATAATGCTGTCTGACATCATAATCCTCCTAAGTCTTTAATATATACCAGATAATGTAGAATTGTATTATATAAAATATAATGTAATAGATAGGCTGCTTACAGATATATAATTTTATAATTATCTGATTTAATATACATATAATATGATGAAACTATCATAACATATAATATATAATTTATCATAATCCAGGGACTGTGTCAAAAGTATATAATAAAAGCTGATAAAAACAGATAATGTCCAAAGATACATATAATAAATCATATAAGTTATTAAAAATGACAATATTTTCTAAAATGGTTGTCAGATAAATTTTAATATGTTAATATTTAGAAGAAAATGTGGACATGAAAAAGGAGGATATGAAACATGGATAATAATCAATTTAATCAAACATCAATGCCATCGATTTCCACAAAGAAAATATTCGAATATGTGGGACTTGGCTGTTCGGCATTAGGATGTCTTCTTACATTTATATTTTCTATTGTAACTTGTAGCAGAGGAGGAGCTGTATACTGGGATAAGCATAAATTCAAAATGTCATTATGGCTTATTGGAGTAATTATAGCTGCTCTTATTGCAATCGCAGGTCTTGTATTTACAATTTTATCATTAGAAAAAGGACAGAAATTAAGTAAACTTGCAATGGTATCTATAATTCTTGCGGCAGTAGCAATTGTTTATGCAATTATTCCAAATGCTACAATTTGTTCATATAACTGTATGTTAAATGACAAATTAGGTCTGTAACAAATTTTTAATTTAATTATGAATTAAGGAGAAAAAGATATGGATAATAATCAGTTCAATCAGCCTAATACACAGGGCGTCTCAATATCTACTAAAAAAATACTTGAATATATCGGAGTAGGTTGTGCATTTGCAGGAGCATTAATCGGTTTTATTTTTTCGATTGTAACATGTGCAAGAGGCCCGATAGCATCAGTTAAGAAAGCAACAACTAAGAAACCATTAGTTATGTCATTAGCATGGATAGGTGTGCTAGTTGCGGTAATTATTATGGTTGCAGGTATAGTTTTAATAATAGTATCTAAAGAAAAAAATGCTAAGTTAAGCAAACTTGCAACAGTAGCATTAATCGTTGCAGTAGCAGCAGTTGTATATGTTTCAATGGTACATATCACAATCTGTTCATACAACTGCTCTTATAATAACTATATATCTGATAAATTGAGCCGGGCATATGGTAGTTTCTTTGGCTAAAGAATATAAATACTTCACTTAATAAATTAAATATGCTATAATCAATGCAAGTCACGATTAGGTGGCTTGCATTTTTTAGTGTGAAAGCGAGGGCTTTTAGATGAATGACGAAAGAACAATTAATATAAAAGTTAAAATAAGCATAGGTAACTTATATGAATTTATGATGAATAATAATTATGTATCTGTAAGAGGTGTTGTTTCTGTATTATTTAGTCTGGTGTCAGCAGCAGGAACAGTAATATTCTGGAACGAATTTGTAGGAATACAGAAAGCACTCATGTTATTTATGGCTTTACTGTTTACAGTTATTGCACCTATAGAATATTATGTCAGGGCTATGAAACAGGTTAAGAAGAATTTTAATGACGAAATGGAATATATATTTGATAATTCAGGAATAACCATTAGAAAAGGTGAAGAAAGTTCAAGCCTTAGATGGAATGAAGTCTTAAAAGTTATCAATACGAAGAATCTTGTTGTTGTGTATTTTACACCAATCAGGGCATTTATTATCCCTAAGAGCTGCATTGGAGATAATTTTGATGAGCTAAAAGCGATAATGGAGAAGAATACAAATTGCTATAAATTCAAAATGGAGAAATAGTCTGTGAAAATGGAGGTTAGTGTGAAAAATCAAATCGATATGTTGATTTTTCACACAGCAAAATGTGCCACAGGCGACACATTTTGCTCTTATCGCAGAGCCGAATCTGATATTCGGCTCGCGTTCCTCCGGCGAATGCGCCTGCGGAAATGGAGGTTAATATGATATACGAAACAAATTCACCTGAAGAGACATACGAGATAGGTAAGAAAATGGGCCGGGCGGCCAGGTCAGGAGAAGTAATAACACTTTCCGGAGATTTGGGAGTAGGTAAAACTGTATTTGCCCAGGGATTTGCGGCAGGACTTGGAATTAATGAGCCTATAAACAGCCCTACATTTACGATAATACAAGAATACGATACAGGCAGAATACCACTTTATCACTTTGATGTATACAGAATAGCAGATATCGAGGAAATGTATGAAATCGGATTTGAAGAATACATATATGGTGACGGTGTGTGCCTGATAGAATGGGCGAACCTTATAAGTGAACTTTTGCCAGAGAATATCATTTCAGTTGACATAAGTAAGGCTTTGGATAAAGGCTTTGATTACAGAAAGATAACAGTGATAAATAACGGATTAAGATAACAACGGATTAAGATAACAACAGATTAGGTTAATAACAGATTAAGATAATAACAGACATAAATTTAATGGAAAGAGGAAAAAAACATTGATATTAGCTATAGACAGTTCATCATTAGTAGCAAGTGTTGCTTTAGTCAATGAAGAAACAGTAATTGCAGAATATACAGTTAATCTTAAGAAAACTCATTCACAAACATTACTTCCTATGATTGATGAGATATTTAGAATGACAGGCATTAATAAGAAGGAGCTGAAAGCAATAGCTATAACAGGCGGACCAGGTTCATTTACTGGCCTGAGAATTGGTGCGGCTACTGCGAAGGGACTCGCTCTTGCTCTTGGTATAGGCATAATAAATGTTCCTACCATAAATGCAATGGCATATAATTATAATCATTGCAATAAACTCATCTGTCCTATTATGGATGCAAGAAGAAATCAGGTCTATACAGGTGTATTCAGATGTGAAAATGATACACTTGAAACGGTTATAAAACAATGTGCTATGTCGATAGATGATTTGACAGATTATCTTAATGAAGAAAATGAAGAAGTTATATTTATCGGTGACGGAATACCAGTTTTTAAGCAGACAATAGATGAAAAACTTACAACCAGGCATTTTTATGCCAGACAACAGTTAAGCAGACAACGCGCTACTACAATCGGTGCTATTGCATGGGATATGTATAGAGCTGGAGAAATAGAAAACGCAGATTTATTTGCACCGGATTATTTAAGGTTATCACAGGCAGAAAGAGAGCGAATGGAACGTGATAAGGAAAATGGAAAATAGAGACGTGGAGGCTGTACATCAGATAGAGAAAGAGTGCTTCGCACTGCCCTGGTCAAAACAGTCGCTTTCTAAAGAAGTGGATAATCCACAGTCTTTATTCTATATATATGAAGAAAATAAAAAAATACTGGCATATATGGGAATGTATTGTATCGGATACGAGGGTGACATTACCAATGTGGCAGTCACTGCATATGAAAGACACAAGGGGATAGGCAGAGAACTTCTTAGTAAAGTCTTAGAAGAGGCGGAGACTAAAGGTTTGACGGAATTTACCCTTGAAGTCAGGGAGAGTAATAAAGCAGCAATTTCACTTTATGAATCATTAGGGTTTAAAACCGAGGGTGTCAGAAAGAACTTTTATGATAATCCTAAGGAAAATGGGTTGATAATGTGGAAAAGATGACTAATTATTCATACATTTACCACTATAATTGCATAAAATTTTTGTGTATAATCATAGATGGATAATTGCAAATACAGTAGTTTTGAAATGACAATAACAGTATGAGAATAATGTGGATATGATTATTTTTTTACATGGTTATTTGAGGAACCTTATTTAGCGATTTCTGACAATAAAAACAAAGGAGAAGTGTTTGTACACAATAAGGCTATGCGTAAATATATTAGAATTGAAGAAAACGATTTAGAAATGGTTAAATGTAATAAATGTGGTAAAGAACTGGAAGTTTCAAGAGGAACCATTAAAGAAGGTGTATTCTCTATTGATTATGCCTGGGGATATTTCTCGGAAAAGGATGGAGAGATACATTCATTCGATTTGTGTGAAAAATGTTATGATAAGATGCTAAAAGAATTTGTTATAAAACCCGATATAAAAGATAATAATGAATTATTATAATGTATTATGGAAGATGATATAAAAATGATATAAAGAAAAGTGTGATTAGGAGAAAATACATGTTAGATGTTTGTTTGCTTGGAACAAGTGGAATGATGCCATTGCCAAGACGTTGGTTAACGGCTATGATGGCGAGATATAATGGAAGCAGCCTTTTAATTGACTGTGGTGAGGGAACTCAGGTGGCAATCAAGAATAAAGGCTGGAGTTTTAAACCGATTGATATAATCTGCTTTACACATTTTCATGCAGACCATATAAGTGGACTTCCAGGCTTATTGCTCACTATAGGAAATGCTGAGAGAACAGAACCAATAACGATTATAGGTCCTAAAGGTGTAGAAAAAGTCGTTAATTCGATAAGGATAATTGCTCCTGAATTGCCATTTAAGATTAATTTTATAGAACTAAGAGAACCTAAGGAAGTAATAGAAGTTAATGGTTACAAGATAACAGCATTTAAAGTTAATCACAAAGTTATATGTTATGGATACACAGTTGAGATAGAAAGAGCCGGTAAGTTCTTAGTTGAAAAAGCAAATGAACAAAATATACCTAAAGAATTATGGAACAGATTACAAAAAGGTGATATCATAGAAGAAAATGGAATAACATATACACCTGATATGGTATTAGGACCAAAGAGAAAAGGAATAAAGGTAACCTATTGTACGGATACAAGACCAGTTCCTGTAATCAGTGAGTGTGCGAAAGACTCTGATTTATTCATATGTGAGGGAATGTATGGCGAGAAAAGTAAAGAAGCTAAAGCAAGAGAATATAAGCATATGACTTTTTGCGAAGCCGCCAGACTTGCTAAGGAGGCACAGCCTAAACAGATGTGGCTTACGCATTTTAGTCCTTCATTGATCAGGCCGGAAGAATATATGGAGGATGTTAGAAAAATATTTCCAAACAGTTATGCTGGAAAGGATGGGAAAAGTGTAGAACTTATGTTTGAAGAAAACTAAGGAGGCGCCTATGAAGAAGTACAAAAAAATAATAATTATTTCATTACTTGTGGCTATGTGTGTGTTGTATTATTATTACCTGTCAGCAAATGATACAACTGAGAAGAAGAAAAAGTCTGAAAAAGTTTCTACGGAAGTTGAGAAGATTCTTAGTAAGAACTTAGATGACATATATCCAGCTACACCAAGAGAAGTGGTAATCCTATATAGTAAAATTCTGAAATGTTATTATAGTGGAAAATGCACCGACGAAGAGATAACTGAACTTGCTATGCAGAGCAGAAAGCTTTTTGACGATGAATTACTTAGCAAGAATCCTACAGATGAATATTTAGAAGATCTAAAGGCAGAGATAAAGCAGTATAAAGAAGAGGGAAAGAAGATATCTACATATATAATAGCAAAAAGCGGTGAAATTGAGTACAAAACATTTCAATCACATTATTATGCAATGGTTGATAGTGCATATTATCTAAAAGGGAAGGGCAATACATCAAGAACTCTAGAGACGTATACACTCAGGAAAGATAGTAATGGCAGATGGAAGATAGTATTCTGGAATCTTACTAAGACATCAGATGAAGAATAGTATTCGGGAATCATATTGTTGCAGAACTGGATCTGACATTTGGTTCGCGATTCCTCTAACACATTGTGCCTGTGGAATGGAGATTATAATGGAAAATAAAAAAGATATATATATATTAGGAATAGAAAGCTCATGCGATGAAACGGCAGCAGCAGTTGTGAAAAATGGAAGAGAAGTATTATCAAATGTTATAGCATCACAAATAGATATTCATACATTATATGGAGGAGTGGTTCCGGAGATCGCTTCGCGTAAACATATAGAGAATATTAATCCGGTTATAAAAGAAGCACTTGTAAAAGCAAATCTTACATTAGATGATATTGATGCAATAGCTGTAACATATGGTCCGGGATTAGTAGGTGCACTATTAGTAGGTGTAGCAGAAGCGAAAGCTATAGCATTTGCAACGGATAAGCCGTTAGTGGGTGTTCATCATATAGAAGGACATATTTCAGCTAACTATATCGAGAACAAGGAATTAGAGCCGCCATTTGCGTGTATGGTCGTATCTGGTGGACATACACATCTTGTTATAGTTAAAGAATATGGAGAATATGAAGTTATAGGAAGAACAAGAGATGATGCGGCAGGTGAAGCATTTGACAAGGTGGCGAGGGCTATCGGTTTAGGATATCCTGGAGGACCTAAGATTGATAAAATTGCTAAAGAAGGCAATGCTGATGCGATAGATTTTCCAAGGGCAAATGTATCGGGTTCAGAGTACGACTTTAGTTTTAGCGGACTTAAGTCAGCAGTACTAAACTATATTAATTCATGTGAAATGAAAGGCATAGAATACAACAGAGCAGACATTGCAGCATCATTTCAGAAAGCTGTAGTAGATGTGCTGGTTTCACATGCCATAAAAGGAGTCGAAAGCTATGGAATAAAGAAATTAGCCATAGCAGGAGGCGTTGCTTCTAACAGTGCAATACGAAAAACATTTAAAGAAGTTTGCAAGGAGAAGAATATACAATTCTACTATCCGTCTCCGGTTTTGTGTACGGATAATGCAGTTATGATTGCATCGGCAGGATACTATGAATATATTAAAGGTGTACGCCATGGTTATGACCTCAATGCAATACCTAATCTCAAATTAGGTGAACGTTAATACGGATACAAACATAATGAAGACATAATTGTTGTAAAATTCATAGAATCGCACAGAATATAACAGTATACATAGTAAATATAAAATTATAAACAGATAAATGCAGAATCGGAAATGGAGAAATGTAATGTCTGAAAGGTTAGAGTCGTGGGCAATTATACTGTCAGCAGGAAAAGGGACAAGAATGAAGTCGAATATTTGTAAACAATATATGCAAGTTGAGGGTAAACCTCTGCTATTTTATACATTAAAAGCATTTGAAGAAAGTACTATAGATCATATTGTACTTGTGGTAGGTAAAAATGATGCATCATATGTACAGAAAGAAATAGTTGACAGATATAAGATAGGTAAAGTACATAGAATTGTAATAGGAGGTCGTGAAAGGTACGATTCTGTTATGAATGGATTAGATGTGATAAGTGATAATGGAAAAGTATTAGTTCATGATGGAGCGAGACCACTTATTGAAGTGGAATATATTAATAAGATGATAGACAGCCTGAACGAAAATGAAGCATGTATAGCAGCAGTGCCTGTTAAAGATACGATTAAAGAAGTAAATGAAGAAGGTTTTGTAAAGAATACTCCGGATAGAAGAAGATTGTGGCAGGTACAGACTCCACAGGCATTTTCTGTATCCTTATTGAAATCTGCCTATAATAAGATGAAGATAAATGGAAGTGACGGAATAACAGATGATTCTATGGTAGTAGAAAAGTACACGGATACCAATGTCAGGATAATTGAGTGTAGTTATAGAAATATAAAGATAACCACACCAGAAGACTTAGATTTTATGAAACAAGTTTTAGAGTCAGGAAAATAAGACTATATTAATGTAAAAAACAGATAAAATGCGGCATAAAATAAAATATCAAAAAAATATCAAAAAATATCAAAAAAAGTTGTTGACAAACTAATGCCATAGTGATAATATATTCAAGTCGCTTGTGAAAAAACAAGTTACAAAACAAGAAATTTAAAAATAAAGAAAAAGTGCTTGACAAACAATTGTGAAAGTTGTAAAATATTCAAGCAACGCTACGGAGAGGTATCGAAGTGGTCATAACGAGGCGGTCTTGAAAACCGTTTGTCCGCAAGGGCGCGTGGGTTCGAATCCCACCCTCTCCGCTGGTGAGAACGATGAAAATCAACTCACTAAGATGTCAAAAAAACTTGAAAAAGTGTTTGACAAACAAAGATGAATATGATAAAATATTCGAGCTAACTTATGAGTTAGCGGCTAATTTAAAAAGACAAAACGCTTTATGGTGGTTGTTCTTTTGAATTACAATAAGTAATGAACATTGATAACTGAACAGTAACATAAATCCAACCCTGAAAATTCTAAAAATTTTCAGCGAACATCGTGTAAACGATTTCCA
>NZ_JAOQJN010000014.1:0-44211 GCF_025567085.1 Bovifimicola ammoniilytica
GTTGATTGAACCGCCGTGTACCGAACGGTACGCACGGTGGTGTGAGAGGTCGGCTAATCAACTAATGATTAGCCTCCTACTCGATTAACGGGTTAAAGTCCCGAATCCGCCCGGTAGTGGGAAGGATATAGCCGAAAGCAAGGGTGTCCATCGTGAGATGGAATCTGAAGGAAGCTGGATGTGAGGAATATACTAACTCACGGGCAAATCTCTGGTCTGACGAACAGAAATCTCATATGAGGTCATGCATGTGGGTAAGGCAGCAAGCCATGTTGAAGCCCGATAACTACACGGAATCAAGCATGATAAATGAGGCAGATGGATGGAGAGGAAGAAACGTGTGGTACCTAGGGAGGTCTGTGCGGTACGCCTTGAAAGAGGTAACCATTGCATAAAGCGATGCTGAACGCACAGAAGTCAGCAGAGGTCATAGTAGCCAAACGGAACAAGTTCCGTTCGAGGTGAAGGACCGAATCAGTAGGAGTCTTGAGTATGACCGAGAAAGGAGGAATGACCGTCTATGGCAGAAAACATTGAAAACAATGGCTGTTCGCAAAGAGATAATGCGGAACATGAAGGGTATGTGAAAGCGTCTAGGTCATTCAATCGGATATGGAAAGAAAGAGACAGTGCACAGCCGAGACTTTTGGAAGCGATACTGTATAAAGACAACTTTAACAGAGCGTACAAGAGAGTTAAGGCAAACAAGGGAGCGCCGGGAATTGATGGCATGACCATTGAGGAGGCTCTTCCATATCTAAAGGAACATCAACAAGAGATAACCGACCGCATTTATCGTGGAAAGTACACTCCGTCTCCAGTAAGACGAGTTGAGATTCCCAAAGCAGATGGTGGTGTGCGAAAGCTTGGCATACCAACAGTGGTAGACCGTACACTTCAACAGGCAATAACCCAACAGTTAGTGCCAATCTATGAACCGCTGTTTGCAGATGGTAGCTATGGCTATCGTCCGAACAGAAGTGCAAAAGATGCAATACTTAAGATTAAGGAGTATGCAGAACAAGGCTATACATTTGCTGTAGTCCTTGACTTATCAAGGTACTTCGATACTCTTAATCACGAAATTCTCATCAATCTTCTGCGGAAGAATGTAAAAGATGAACGTGTAGTACAGTTGATAAAGCGCTATCTGAAAAGCGGTGTAATGGAAAACGGAGTGGTTATTGACACAGAGGAAGGCTCACCACAAGGTGGAAATCTATCACCATTGCTGGCAAACATCTACCTCAATGAGTTCGACCAGGAATACCTGAAAAGAGGTGTTACATGCATAAGGTATGCAGATGACATCGTGCTTCTTGCAAAGAGCAAGCGGGCATCAGAGAGACTCTTGGAAAGCAGTACAAAATATCTTGAGGAGAGGCTGAAACTTACAGTCAACCGAGAAAAGAGCCGTACTGTCAGCGTGTTTGCAATCCGAAATTTTAAATTCCTTGGCTTTGCATTGGGAAGGAACGGAAAAGGCATTTATGTCCGAGTTCATCCGAAGTCATGGAAGAAGTTCAAGTCCAGACTGAAGGAGCTGTCTTCCCGTAAGCGATGTCAGTCAATCAAGCCAAACCTTGAGAAAATCAAGGTGTATGCGAGGGGATGGCTTAACTACTACGGAATTGCAAGCATGAAGAACAACATAGATGAAATCAACGGATGGCTCTATCACAGAATACGTATGTGTATATGGAAACAGTGGAAGAAACCAAGGACGAAGGTACGTAACCTTATCAAGATGGGAGTACCCAAAGACTTGGCAATGCAAGCGGGTAATACCCGGCGGGGACATTGGTTCGCAACGCATACAGTTGCAGTAAACATGGCAATGACAAAAGAAAGACTGATAAACAGTGGCTTTTATGATTTAGCCACAGCCTATCAGTCAGTGCACGTCAACTATTGAAAGCGCCGTATACCGAACGGTACGTACGGTGCTGTGAGAGGACGGCGGTTAGCCACCGCCTCCTACTCGATTAAATAGCTATTGATTTATATAGCGCACAAATGCACTTTGAAAGGCTTTATAATAGGTTCTCCCCATCGGGAGCGTTTCGCCGCTTTGCAGGGAAAGCTCAGTCCGCCCGATTTCCCGTACCTCATCCAAATTCACAAGATAACTGTTGTGACAGCGTGCAAATTGCCCCATCGGAAGCTGCTTTTCAAAATCCGAAAGCGAAAAATAATAGGTGCTGTTACCGTTGCTTTGATGAATTACGATGCTGTGGTTGTAGCTCTCAATGTACCAAATATCCGAAAGTGATAAATGCACCAGCTTCTTCCCGATATGCACCACAACCGTTTTAGGTATGTAATTCAATTTAAGATCAGTGTGGATCGCGCTCGCCAAAGCCTCTCGGCGCACGGGCTTTAAGAGAAAATGGATAGGCTGAACGCCGTACCCTTCGCCGAGGTAATTCTCACAGGCTGTCACAAAAATAATGGACACACGATTGCCTTTCTCTCTTAAAGAACGGGCAAGCTCCATACCCGTCATACCTTCCATTTGAATGTCAAGTATCAGCAGATCAAAAGGACAGCTTTCGGTATCCAACCGTTTTTCAAGTTCACAGGCCGAACGGAAAGGTTCAAGCCTATATTCAACACTGTCATTGGTTAAAATATCACTGCAAAGAGAACATAAATTTTCTCGTATTATATTGTCATCATCGCAAACTGCAATTCGGTATGCGCTCATTTTCTCACCTGCAAATTCGGAATTATTTTGTTTAATTATATCATATTTTCGAGCAGATTGCAACCAAGACGGCATATCGGTCGCGCATTACAGGTCAAGGATCGGCTTCGCAAACCCACAAGCAAGAATTGATGCATTTCAAAAGTGAGATATCAGAAGTAAAAATGTTAAATTAAACAAGAGCGTCTTTCAACTGAACAATACGGCAGGAAGAAAAAGACTGCTGTGCGTTTTTTATGATCACAGCGGTCTTTTCTGTATATCGAGATATCCTCGGTTATTGTTTTTCTTTCTGCTTGTTATAGCTTTTCAGTTGGGTAGTTCACTTTCTCCTGCCACCATGACAGGTGGCACCTGTCAGCTTGTAGGCGCATATAAAAGGATTTGCAACAGTAGTATTTGGTGATTCATTTAAGATCACCAATATTGCAATTCTTGAGAATAAGGACAAGGGTGAACTTTTCGTATCAATGCCAAGATACCGCTCCAATGAGCGTGATGAAAGCAATGGCGTGATCTATAAGGATGTGTGCAATCCTATCACAGCAGAGTTTCGAGAGGAACTCTATACCAATATCCTTGATGCCTATGCAAGAATCAAGGAACCGGAGAAAGAGGAGACACAGAAGCAGGACAGAACACAGGAAATGCCAGAGTTTTCCGTAACTGTGACACCTTATGAGAGGGAAGGCAGTAACATCAAAGGACTTGCCCGAATTTACTTTGAAAACAGTTTCATTGTTAATAACATCAATATCGTGCAAGGCAAAGAAAAAATTTTTGTATCAATGCCTTCTTATAAGACAAAGCAGGTGGACGAGCACGGCAAGCCAATCTATCAGGATGTCTGCTATCCGGTTACAAAGGATTTCAGGGAAAAACTCTATAATGAGATTATCTCGGAATATGAGAAAGCAAAGGATAAGAGCAACGAAAAGGCGAGGGAGAGTGCAGAGAAACATCATGGCAATCCCGATAAAGAGAAGGACAAAGAGGCAACACCCTTTCGATAATCAGTAATCAGAGTACAGGGGCGGCCAAGGCTGCCCCATTTACAGAATGGAGGAAACAGAATGGATATGGAAGCAGGAAAAACACTTACCAATGAGGAGGTCATAAGAGAACTTCTCGACTTATTAAAGAAAAATGCCATGAAAGAGCAGGCAAACGATGTATTTGAGATATGTAGCTATGTGGACGGACTGGAGAAAAAGATTGACTCCATGACGGAAGAACTCACTAATATGCAGAACCAGATTAAAGAAATGCAGGAAGATACTTTTGTCAATAATGCAAAAAAGGCATTGTCAGAAGCAAAGGAGCGACTTAATACCAGATGTGAGCAGATAAAGTCGCAGGTAATTGAAGTGAAAGCACAGGTCAAATCAACTGCTAAGAGCATAGTCGAAGAAGCAAAGGAAAAGGGAAGAGCTGCATTATATAGGGTGTCGGAGTTCTTAGGAATTAAGAAAAGAATTCTTGATATCCGGGAAAATGTAATAGGGGCAATCAAGACTACAGATAAGGATATAGCAAAGACAGCACTTCTTGCAAAAGGATTTCGTGAAGCTAGGCAGACAGCAGCCAATGCATTCCGTACTTTTGCTGACAAGCCGGAGGTGGATTATTCTCAGAAAGAGCAGAAACATCCCATTACAAAGGCGGTGCTTGCACCTATGAAAGCAGTAAAAAAGATGTTTGTATCAATGGAACTTCATCTGGATCGGCTGTATTGGCAGGTGGCGGTTTTATTGGTCTGGAGCTGGCAGAAAATTTGAGGGAGCTTGGCATGGATGTTACGATTGTCCAGCGGCCTAAGCAGCTGATGAACCCTTTTGACCCGGATATGGCATCCATGATCCATAATGAAATGAGAAAGCATGGGATAAAACTGGTACTGGGCTATACAGTAGAAGGATTTAAAGAAAAAGACAACGGAGTGGAGGTTCTGTTGAAAGATAATCCATCCCTTCAGGCTGATATGGTAGTTCTGGCAATCGGAGTCACACCAGACACAGTATTAGCAAAAGAAGCCGGTCTGGAACTTGGCATCAAGGAAAGTATTGTAGTGAATGACAGAATGGAAACCTCTGTACCGGATATTTATGCTGCAGGTGATGCAGTTCAGGTAAAACATTATGTTACGGGTAATGAAGCGCTGATTTCTTTGGCAGGACCAGCCAATAAACAGGGCAGAATCATCGCTGATAATATTTGTGGCGGTGATAGTCGTTACTTGGGCAGTCAGGGAAGCTCCGTTATAAAAGTGTTTGATATGACAGCAGCCACTACAGGTATCAATGAAACCAATGCCAAAAAATCAGGATTAGAGGTAGATACAGTAATTCTTTCTCCTATGAGTCATGCCGGTTACTATCCTGGCGGAAAAGTGATGACCATGAAGGTGGTTTTTGAAAAAGAGAGCTATCGTTTGCTTGGTGCTCAGATTATTGGATATGAAGGAGTTGATAAACGTATTGATATGCTGGCAACAGCAATTCATGCAGGGCTGAAGGCAACCCAGCTGAAGGATTTGGATCTCGCATATGCACCGCCTTATTCCTCTGCCAAGGATCCTGTAAATATGGCAGGATTCATGATAGACAATATAGCAAAAGGTACCTTAAAACAATGGCATCTGGAAGATATGGATAAGATTTCTAGAGATAAAAGTGTTGTGTTGCTGGATGTGAGAACTGTAGGTGAATTTAACAGGGGGCATATGGATGGATTCAAAAACATACCTGTAGATGAACTGAGAGAACGAATTAGTGAAATTGAGATAGGGAAGCCTGTGTATCTGATATGCCAGAGTGGTCTGCGCAGTTATATTGCGAGCCGTATTTTGGAAGGAAACGGTTATGAAACGTATAATTTCTCTGGCGGATTCCGATTCTATGATGCAGTGGTCAATGACCGTGCGCTGATTGAAAGGGCATATGCATGTGGTATGGATTATTAAAAAATAATCACGATATTTTTATAATTTTCTTATAGCATAAAAAGATCCCCCATTTATTAGAATGACTTTCATAATTCTGATAGATGGAGGATTCTTCTTTATATGTTACAGAAAAACAGTTTTATGACCTTTGGAGTGTTTCCAGTCTTTTTGGATCAAGGATTGTGATTTTGCCGCGGGAGAGTTTGACGAGACCCTCGCCTTGAAAGTATCGAAGCATTCGAGTGATAACTTCCCTGTGGGAACCAAGATGGTTGGCGATAGTTTCGTGAGTGATTTTCAATTCATTTGTTTCTTTGATAGAGGTCTCTTCTAAAAGAAATGAAGCAACACGCTTATCCAAACTCTTCCACATGATTTGTTCAATCAGCCACATGACATCAGAAAAACGGGTAGCCATTAACTCATTGGTATAGTTTGCGACAGGAGCAGATTCTTTCATGATGCCCTTATAGATTTCAGCAGGGATGATCCAAAGTTCCGTATCTTTTTCTGCTTCAATGGTTACTTCGAATTGAATAGACCGCATGATACATGAGGCGGATAAAAGACACATATCCATATCGAACAGACGGTAAAGTGTAATCTCTCGTCCTTCATCTGATAATATATAAGTTCGAAGCTGCCCGGATTTAACCAGTAATAATCCGGTACAATCCATGTTCCCGTTGTGAATGATTGTTCCTTTTTTCACATGCTGTGTGATCAAATTGTCTGAAATTAGTTTTTTCTGTGCTGTATTTAAGTCATTCCATAGTGGAAAATAATTTTCGAAGCTCATAATAGTTATCTCCTTTATGAACATAGTATACTTGCTTTTTTAAGATGCGTCAATCGAATAATTGACATATGCCCTTTATAGGACTATTATATGAGAAAAGCGAGAAAGGAGCAATTTCATGCCGAGACCAGTAAAATGCAGAAAAGTCTGCCATTTCCCAAATGTTTTAGAATTTCTTCCGGCAGATGATACTGAGAAAAAAATGCCCATTGTTCTGACGGTAGATGAGTACGAGACAATCCGTCTTTTGGACAAGAAAGGTTACAGTCAGGAGCAGTGTGCAGAATCTATGCAGATCGCAAGAACGACGGTCCAACGGATTTACGAGATTGCCAGAAAGAAAATAGCAGATGCTCTCATTGATGGACATCCGCTTAAAATTGAGGGTGGGGATTTCATAATATGTGATGGTCAGAGCAGCGACTGCAGCTTTGGAGGATGTTACAAACATGAGATTTATCAAAAATATGCAGTAAAAAAAGGAGAAGGTATCATGAGAATAGCAGTAACATATGAAAATGGACAGATTTTCCAACACTTTGGACACACAGAGACATTTAAGATTTACGATGTAGAGGAAGGAAAAGTGCTACATTCAGAAGTAGTAGATACGAATGGAAGCGGACATGGTGCATTGGCAGGAGTTCTTAATGCATTAAATGCCGATGTTTTGATCTGCGGCGGAATCGGAGGAGGTGCTCAGACTGCGTTAGCGGCAGCGGGCATTAAGCTTTTGGGCGGAGTTTCAGGAGATGCGGATAAAGCAGTAGAAGCTTTTATCAATGATACGCTTGATTATAATCCGGATGTGAAGTGTTCTCACCATGAGCACAACCATGGGGAAGGACATACGTGTGGTGAGCATGGATGCGGAAGTCATAGCTGTCATTAAGAAGAATAAAAAAATACAACACGAAAGGATGCGTCAAGGTAATGCCAGAATTATCGGGATACATCTTTTTGTATTTGGAATGATTATTTTTCTTTCCCTACTTGTCGAAAGTAATGGATGGAATGTATAATATTGTTAATGATCCAGAGATATTTATTTTGGAAACAGCTTAATCAATTTGGAGGTATAAAATGAAGGCACATAAATATTGGTCAATCGGAGCAATAGTTACAATGGTTGGAACTTTTTATACAGGATATAAAGGGTTAAAAGCAGCACACAAATACTTTGCATTTGGCTCTCTGATATGCATGACTATGGCAGTCTATTCTGGTCATAAAATGATTTCAGGTAATAAAAGAACAAGAAAACAAGTGGAAAATACAAAAGCGGAGGAATAGTAAATGTTAGAGTTAGGAATAAAAGCACCGGATTTTGAATTGCCGGATCAGAACGGCGAAATGCATAAATTAAGCGATTATGCAGGGAAAAAAGTAATCTTATATTTTTATCCAAAGGATAATACACCAGGATGTACGAAGCAGGCATGTGGCTTTTCTGAGCGTTATCCACAGTTTACCGAGAAGGGCGCTGTTATTCTCGGAGTAAGCAAGGACTCTGTAGCGTCTCATAAGAGATTTGAAGAAAAATACGGACTGGCATTTACGCTATTAGCAGATCCGGAGCGTAAAGTTATTGAAGCATATGATGTCTGGAAAGAAAAGAAAAATTATGGAAAAGTATCTATGGGTGTAGTAAGAACTACATATCTTATTGATGAGCAGGGAATCATTATAAAGGCAAATGATAAAGTCAAGGCGGCAGATGATCCTGAAAATATGCTTAAGGAATTGGCATAATGAAGATTATTTTATCACCTGCAAAAAAGATGATTGTAGATACCGATAACTTAGCACCGGTTGAACTGCCTGTCTATATTGATAAGACAGCAGAAGTATTAAACTGGATGAAAAGCAAATCAAAAGAAGAACTGAAAGCTATCTGGAAATGTAATGACAAGATTGCAGAACAGAACTTTAACAGATTGGAAAATATGGATCTTTATAACAGGCTTACTCCGGCTGTTTTAGCATATGAAGGGATTGCATTTCAATATATGGCACCATCTGTGTTTGAAATCCAGCAGTTTGAGTATTTGCAAAATCATTTAAGAATCTTGTCTGCGTTTTATGGCATTTTAAAACCAATGGATGGTGTGACTCCTTATCGTCTTGAAATGCAGGCAAAGGTTGGAATTGGAGATGCAAAAAATCTGTATGAGTACTGGGGAGAATTGTTATACCGCTCAGTAATCGATGATAGCAGGATTATCATTAATCTTGCATCAAAAGAATACTCAAAATGTATAGAAAAGTATCTGACATCACAGGACAGATATATTATGATTGTATTTTGTGAGTTATCCGGAGACAAGTTGGTAACAAAAGGTACCTATGCCAAGATGGCTCGTGGTGAAATGGTCAGATTCATAGCGGAAAATAATATTGAAAATCCGGTGGAGATTCAGAAATTTGACAGACTCGGATATTCGTTTAGGTCTGATTTATCTTCAGATTCAGAATATGTATTTGAACGCAAAATAAAATAGTTATTCAGGTAAAAGGTGCTCAGTTTGGCAGCTATATAATAATGAGAATTATTACTATTTTTATTGACAACAGGATGATAGCGGTATATAATCCTTATTAAGAACCAATCCTAATAAGGAGGATGAATGACAAGTAGGAGAAATACCATTCAAAAAGATCTCATAAGAAATACCGTATACGAAATGAGAAGACACGTTACGGCAAATGAAGTGTATGAATTTATAAAAGAAGCATATCCATCAATTGGAAAAGGAACTGTATATAGAAATCTTGATATATTGGTAGAGGAAGGTGCATTAAGAAAGGTTGAAGTTCCGAATGGACCGAACCGATTTGATTTTACATTGAAAAATCATTACCATGTAAGATGTATAAAGTGCGGTGAAATTTTTGATGTGGATATGGATCAAATACCGAATTTGCTGGAAAGAATTCATAACACTCATGGAATTGAATTTGTGGATTACGATATTTCATTTAAAGGCATTTGCCCGAAATGCAGGGAGAAGGTAAAGGAGGAACAGCATGGATAGGAAAGCAATGTATAAGTTGAGTTATGGACTGTTTATATTGACCGCTAAAGAAGCAGAAAAAGATAACGGATGCATCATTAATACAGCCATTCAGGCAGCTTCGGAACCAAACCAGTTAAGTGTATGTGTAAATAAGGCAAATTATACGCATGATATGATTCAAAGAACCGGAAAATTTACTGTATCAGTCTTAAGTCAGAAGGCACAATTTGAATTGTTCAAACATTTTGGCTTCCAATCAGGAAGAGATACCAATAAGTTTGAAGCATTTGAGCAGTGTGCCAGGGGCACGAATGGTATTTATTATATTACAGAAGGTACAAATGCATACATTTCTGTGACAGTTACTAAAAAAGAGGACTTGGGTTCACATACGATGTTTATCGGTGAGATAACCGATATGGAAGTTTTAAGCAATGTTCCTTCAGTAACATATGATTATTATCAGAATAATATTAAGCCTAAGCCACAGGAGGTTGGAAAAACAGAGGACGGTCAGACAATATGGCGTTGCAGAATTTGCGGATATGAATATGTAGGCGAGGAATTACCGGATGACTTTATATGTCCTTTGTGCAAGCACCCGGCATCAGATTTTGAAAAAGTAGTAAAGAAAACGGAGGTAAAAGAGATGGCAGAAAACAAATATGCAGGAACACAGACAGAGAAGAATTTACAGGAGGCATTTGCAGGGGAATCACAGGCAAGAAATAAGTATACCTATTTTGCTTCTGTAGCGAAAAAGGAAGGTTACGAGCAGATGTCAGCATTGTTTTTAAAGACTGCAGATAATGAGAAAGAACATGCAAAGATGTGGTTCAAGGAATTAGCAGGAATTGGTGATACAAAGGAAAACCTGGCGGCAGCGGCAGAAGGCGAAAATTATGAGTGGACAGATATGTATGATGGCTTTGCTAAAACAGCTGAGGAAGAAGGATTCCCTGAGCTTGCAGCAAAATTCAGGGCAGTAGGTGAGATTGAGAAGCACCATGAGGAAAGATATCGTGCACTTCTTAAGAATATTGAAACTGCACAGGTATTTGAAAAGAGCGAAGTTAAGGTATGGGAATGCCGTAACTGCGGACATATTGTGGTAGGAACTAAGGCGCCTGAAGTATGTCCGGTATGTAATCATCCACAGAGCTATTTTGAAGTACATGAAGAGAATTATTAAGGAGATGAGATTATTACGAAGAAGAAAGTGATTAATTCAAAAAAAGCAGTAATGATAGGCTGTGGCTTTGTTGGTTCTGCATCGGTATTTGCTCTGATGCAGAGTGGCTTGTTTACAGAGATTGTCCTTATCGATGCAGATAAGAACAAGGCAGAAGGAGAAGCGATGGATATCAGTCATGGTATTCCATTTGCGAGTCCGATGAAAATATATGCCGGAGATTATGATGATGTGGCTGATGCTGCAATTGTTGTCATATCTGCCGGAGCGGGACAGAAACCGGGAGAGACAAGGCTTGATCTCGTAAATAAAAATGTAGCAATATTTAAGTCAATCATTCCTGAAATAGCAAAGAGAAATTTTGCAGGTATCATGCTTGTAGTTGCGAATCCGGTAGATATCCTGACTCAGGTAGCCATAAAGTTATCAGGACTTCCAGAAAACAGGGTTATTGGATCAGGTACTGTGTTAGATAGTGCCAGATTAAGATATAAGCTTGGTGAGCATTTATCTGTGGACAGCAGGAGTGTTCATGCATTTATAGTAGGTGAGCATGGAGACAGCGAAGTTGTAGCATGGTCATCAGCCAATGTATCTGGTGTTCCATTAAGTGAAATGTGTGAAATGCGTGGACATTACAAGCACAAGGAAAACACGGCAGAAATAGCTACAGCAGTCAAGAACAGTGCTTATGAGATTATAAACAAAAAGCACGCTACATATTATGGAATTGCAATGTCTGTAAAAAGAATCTGCGAAGTGATTATGAGAGATGAAAAATCAATACTTCCTGTATCACACATGATTCATGGAGTATATGATATTGACGGAGTATCGTTAAGTATGCCAGCTATTGTAGGTGCAGATGGTATTGAGTCTGATATACCTATTAATTTAAGTGGCGAGGAAGCGTTAAAGCTTAAGGAATCTGCAGATTCATTGAAAAAGATTATGGAGACAATTGAATTATAAATTTTACACATGGAAGGAGAAAAAGGCATGGAAGTAAGGTATTATATTTGTAAGCATTGTGGAAACATCGTTGAAAAGGTAAAGGATAAGGGTGTACCTGTAATTTGTTGCGGAGATCCTATGCAGGAATTAAAAGCCGGAGTGACAGATGCTGCTGTCGAGAAGCATGTACCTGTATATACGATAGAAGGCAGTCATGTTCATGTCGTGGTCGGAGAGACAAAACATCCAATGCTTGAAGAGCATTTCATTGAGTGGATTACATTAAATACAAACCAGGGAATATACAGAAAACAGCTAAAGCCAGGGCAGGAGCCGGTAGCAGATTTTTGTCTTTGCGATGGTGAACAGGTAGAAGAAGTATATGCATATTGTAACCTACATGGATTATGGAAATGCTAAAAGCATTTATACATATTAGGGTTACAGAACAACACAAATATAACAGTAATATAGGCTGTGTATTAATATATTTACAAGGAGGAACAACGAATGAAATACGTATGTGATGTTTGCGGATGGGAATACGATGAGGAGAAGGGCTATCCAGAAGGTGGTATTGCACCTGGTACAAAGTGGGAGGATATTCCAGAAGATTTTGAATGTCCGTTATGCTCTGTAGGAAAAGACCAGTTCTCAGAAGCATAAATGTATTATGATAGGATTATACCAATGAAAGAAGAACTAAGTATAGATATTATCGGACTTGCAGGAGCCTGTTCTTATGCTTTGGACTGTATAGAAGCAGAGTTGGTAAATATCAAAAACAAGCATGGAAAAAGAGTGGCTTATATAAGTATACGCATGGCTGAATATTGGGAAATTCAAGGTGATGAATTACAAGATTTAGCCATGTGTGCTTTACTGCATGATAATGCTTTGACACAATATATTTCGGAAGAACTGAAAAAGGATTCCGCCATTAATTGTAAAAAAGATTTATCCGAGAAAAAAACAAATCTTCATTGTATTTATGGTGAAAAAAATATTACTAAAATTCCATTTAAAACAGATGTGTCAAATGTGATTTTGTATCATCATGAACATGCCGATGGAACTGGTCCTTTTCAAAAAAAGTGGAATGAAATTCCATTGTTTGCAAGGATTATTCATTTTGCAGATACCATTGATATTATAGAAAATAACACGGGATCTGGAAATAACAGTTGGAATTTTATATGTCAGTATCTTTTAAAAAATAAGGACGGATTATTTGATTCGGAATGTGTGAATGCTTTTCTTCATGCATTCACACATTCCGAATCTTTTATGTGTTTAAGTGATGGTTCTTTTGAAACGAAGCTATGGGAGATTATCCCAAGACAAAAACAAGTTTTTGATTGGAAAACGTGTAAAAATGTCGCAGATTTTTTTGCAAAGATTGTAGATTATAAATCTTCTTTTACAAGCAGACATTCTATAGGAGTGGCTGAAAAAGCGGCTTTTTTTGCTCAATATATCGGATATGATTCTATTAATGTGCAAAAAATGTATCTGGCTGGTGCACTGCATGATATTGGGAAGATGGCAGTAGGCAATGAAATTTTGGAAAAACCGGATAAGCTTACGGATGATGAATTTTCCAAAATGAAGAATCATGCTGGCTATACATACCTTATATTATCAGAGGTTAATGATTTTGAAGAAATACGAGATTGGGCGGCTTTTCATCATGAAAAACTAAATGGAAAAGGCTATCCTTTTGGAAAAACCGCAGCTGAATTAAATGAGCCGGAACGTATTATGGCATGTATTGATATTTATCAGGCATTAACCGAGGATAGACCATATAAGAAAGGTTTATCGCACGAAAAAACGTGTGAGATGCTCGATGACATGGCGCAGAAAGGTTTTGTTGATTCTGATATTTCCAAGAAAATTAGGGAATGTTTTGGCGGAATCTAACATTAAAAACGAGAAAATATAGGAAATTCATGATAAATGCATTTGCCTATTATGAATAGTATTGAACAGGTTCATAAAACAAATAAAACTGAAAGTAGGATTAATTTATGTATGAAATGAAACCAGAATATTATATCGGTATAGATATGATAGACGAAGAACACAAGCAGTTATTTAAATATGCAGATGAGGCATATGAACTGCTTCATGATGAGTTTACACCGGATAAATATGATAGGATTGATATAATATTAGAAAATCTCCGAAATTATACAGTAAAACACTTTAGTGATGAAGAGCAGTATATGGAATCTATTAATTATAAGAAGATATTTACACAGAAAGTTCAACATCAGGAATTTATACATAAACTTGATGAATTTATGGAACATCACGATGATGAGGTAGAAGATCAAGATGAACAGATTTTGGGAATTTTAAAATATCTTACAGAGTGGTTAGTTAATCACATTCTGTATGTCGATGGTCAAATTCCAAAAGGCTAATATAGTAAGAAAGACTGTTATTTTTTAGAGAGTAGCAGCTTTTTTTATTTTAAATATAAAATATGACACATACACTTGATAATATGCATACGTAGAGGAAACGCATCAAGTGCTTGCTAAGCGAAACGTTGTGCTGGCAGTAAGAGGAGGTATCTTTGGTGATAAACCAACTGCTTACTATGACTTTGGAGAGTAGAAAGCGACAAGATAGCTGAGCATTGGGATGTAATAGAAATGATTGCCGATGAATCCATATGGTAAAAACAGAATCGAGAATGCTAATAGATTTTAACAAAACAAATAAAATGACAAAAGGAAGCTTTTATGTACGCTGAAAAAACAGATTACGATGATATTGAAATGTCGAGCAGGTTACGGAATATTCTCAGAAGAAATGGATTTGAGTCATTGGAAGGATTGAGAGAATATCCAAAGGAATATTTTATAAAGTTTCGTAATATGGGGCAGGCAACACTACAGGAATTATATCAGATTTGCGAAGAGCAAGGTATAAAGCTGCGCAGTGTAGAAGATTTGAATGATCGGGAGCATGGAGTCAGATTTGATGACTTCCTATGTATGGATGCGTTTAGAATGGGAATAAAAAGCAAAGATGATTTGAGAAGATACAGTCTTGAGGAACTTGAAAAGATGTGCCCGAAGGACAAGAGACTTTTTGTTCGATTAAAAAAACTGAAGGCTGTTTATGGATGAAATAGGACATTTCTTCCTAAAAATAGTATGTATATGGTATACTAGCTAATAGTAATGCAGTTTCAACCGACATTACATATTATTATGAGAAATTAATGCAAAGGAGTTACAATCAAATGGATAACAATGAAGTAGTAACAGAAGAAGTGGCAGTAGTTGTTGAAAATAATACAGGTATTGATATAGAGCCTTTATTTGAGGAGCAGGTTGATTTTGATACATTCTCAAAGTCAGACTTCCGTGTTGTAAAGGTAAAAAATTGTGAGGCAGTACCTAAGAGTAAGAAGCTTCTTAGATTTACACTTGATGATGGAACTGAGAATGAGAGAACGATTCTTTCAGGAGTACATGCTTTTTATGAGCCAGAGGAACTTGTTGGAAAGACATTATTGGCAATCGTAAATCTTCCACCACGTTCTATGATGGGAATTGACTCTTGTGGTATGTTACTTTCAGCTATTCACAATGTAAATGGAGAAGAAAAGTTGAATCTTGTAATGTTAGACGATTCAATTCCAGCAGGTGCAAAATTGTATTAAGAGTATAAATGTCACATGGTTGTTAATAACTGTGTGGCATTTTATCGTTGTTGTTGATAAGAATGTGAAAAGCGGGAGGAACTACGGAGAGAGGTAAAACATATAAGGTTATTATGTGACTTTGATGATAAAGTAGCATATATCATTGGTTATGTTACATACAAATGAGGTTGCAGATATTAGTGAAAGAATGATTGAGTAGAATAAATTATTAGTATTTTATTAGGAAGGTGGAATATATATATGAAACAAGATACTTTAGAGGGCAAAGCAAAAACAAAAAATGGGGTAAAACGGCTGTGTTTTTCCATAATCTGCATTCTTCTGGAAGTGATTTTTATTATTACTATCGTAACACGCTTGAATGAATATGCAGAAATCATAAATTTATTTACAAGGATTTTGAGTGGGATCTTGGTTTTGGGATTGTACGCATCAAATAAGACATCCTCTATGAAAATGCCTTGGGTCATCTTAATTCTAATTTTCCCAATTATGGGTGTAGGCCTGTATTTGTTGATTGGTTTGAATGGTGGCACACATAAAATGCGTGAGCGATATGCAGAAATTGATAGCAAATTGTTACCAATGCTTCCGGACAGTCAGGAGTGTTTGAGCAGAATAAAAGAAACAATTCCGAAAGCAGGAAATATAGCAAGTTACATACAAAGAAATTCGCAGTATCCAATCTATCAGAATACGGATATTGTGTATTTTGATGAAGCAGTGAAAGGATTAGAGGCACAGCTTAAGGATTTGGAGAAAGCACAGAAGTTTATCTTTATGGAATATCATGCGATAGAAGACGCTGAAGCATGGCATAAGATTCAAGATGTTCTGGAAGAGCGAGTAAAAGCAGGTGTAGAAGTTAGAGTATTCTACGATGATATGGGTTCTATAGGCTTTATTAACACAGATTTTGTGAAAAAGATGGAGGCAATAGGAATTCATTGCCGTGTATTCAATCCGTTTATGCCAGGTTTAAATCTGTTTTTGAACAATCGTGATCATAGAAAAATAACAGTTATTGATGGAAAAGTCGGATTTACAGGTGGATATAATCTAGCAAACGAATATTTTAATTACACACACCCGTATGGACAGTGGAAAGATACAGGTATTCGTTTAGAAGGAGATGCTGTTCAGTCGCTTACGGTGACATTTTTGGAAATGTGGAATGCAGTAAGTGATAAGGATGCTAATGATTCTGATTTTAGTAAATACCTTTTCCACTATGATTATGCGGCACAGCAAACTGGGTTTGTTCAACCTTATGCAGACAGCCCTATGGATAATGAGCAAGTAGGAGAAGAAGTTTATATCAGTATGATAAATAAAGCTGAAAAATACTGTTGGTTTATGACTCCATATCTAATCATAACAGATGAAATGACGCATGCGTTATGTCTGGCTGCTAAGCGAGGGGTAGACGTAAGAATTATCACACCTGGTATCCCTGATAAAAAATTTATTTATAATATAACTCGTTCTTTTTATCATGGATTAGTTAAACATGGTGTTCGTGTTTATGAGTGGACTCCTGGTTTCTGTCATGCAAAAATGAGTGTAGCAGATGACTGTATGGCAACTTGTGGAACAATTAATCTGGATTATCGAAGTTTATATCACCATTTTGAAAACGGCTGTTTTATGGCAGATTGTCAGGCAGTTGTGGAAATAAAAAATGATCTGATAAGAACGATGGGAGAATGTCGTGATGTGACAGACCAATATCAAACCGGACGAAGTGCATATTTGCGACTGGGACAATTATTTATGAGATTATTTGCTGGATTGCTATAAGAATCTGATGAAACGACCTTTCAAAAAACAGTTGATTTAGAAGTTAACTGTTTTTGAAAGGCCGTTTTTGCTATATCTAACAGTCTGTTGTACAAAGAAGATTTTGCATGGATGAAAAAACAAACCTTGTTGAGGTTAAATTGAGATTGACTTTGTATTGTATAAGTATGAAATAAAAAGGAATCAGGTGATGTACAATGAAAAAGCATAAAATATGTAAAATCCTTCTTGTTATACTGGCAATTTTTTTATGTGTGGCTTTTTATGAATTGCTCGGAATCTGCGTTGCATATAAAAAGCAGCCGGAAGTGTCCAATACAACCAAAAAAGAAACAAAAAATGGGTCATGGAACGAATGCAGTGAAAATATAGAACGGGCAGTAATCATAGAAAAGAATCCAGAAGCGCTTTTACAAAGAGTGCGTTTGATCAAGAATGCAAAAAAGGAAATTATTCTTTCTACTTTTGCATTTCAATCCGATGAAAGTGGAAAATTGATTTTAGGAGCACTGTATGATGCGGCAGACAGAGGTGTACATATTCGTCTGTTAGTAGATGGAATGGAGAGTTGGATTGATATGGAAGGAAATCCGTATTTCTATGGATTATCTTCCCATGAGAATGTTGAAATTAAACTGTATAATAAGGCCAATCCGTTGAAACCGTGGAAAATGATGGGCAGAATGCATGATAAATATTTGATTGCAGATGGAAAGAGATATATTCTTGGAGGAAGAAATACATACAACTATTTCCTGGGTGATTTTCCGGGACATAAGAACTATGACAGAGACGTGTTAGTGGTTTGCGATGAACCTGAGAAAGAAAATTCAGTTAACCAGTTGTTAGAGTATTTTGAAACGATATGGGAACAAGAAGACAGTGGTTATTTTCATGACAATAAAAAACTGGCAAATAGAAAATCTGTAAAGAACGCAGTTTTAGAGCTGCAGAACGGCTATCAGAAATATTTTGAAGAGAATAAGGAAAGAATCTGCGATACCGATTACACGGACGAAACTTTTGAGACAGAAAAGATTGCATTAGTGTCAAATCCTATCCACACAGGTTCCAAGGAACCAGTAGTCTGGTATCAACTGGGAGAACTAATGAAAAATGCAAAAGAGCGCGTGAAAATTCATACACCATATATTATCTGCAATGATATGATGTATAATACATGGAAAGAGATTGCGGAGAGAGTTCCGGATTTTTCTATCATGACCAATTCGGTTGCCAACAATGGAAATCCGTTTGGTTCTGCTGATTATGCGAGAAACAGAAACAGAATTTTAAATACAGGAATTGATATCTGGGAGTATGAAGGCGGCTATTCTTACCACGGAAAAAGCATCCTGATTGATGATGATCTATCCGTAATAGGTTCCTTTAACATGGATATGAGAAGCACGTATCTGGATACGGAACTGATGCTTGTAATACGTAGCAAAGAGATTAATAAACAGTTGGAAGAAGGCATGATGGAATATGAAAGAGTGTCCCGACAGGTATTGGAAGATGGAACCTATCGTGATCCGTATCATGTAGAGCCAATTGAATTGACAAAGAAGCGTCAGAGAAACATACTTTTGGTACAGCATCTGCTTGGATGGGCAAGATATCTGTTCTGATAAAGGAGGAAGAAGATCGTGTTTCAAATATTAATTGTAGAAGATGATAAAGAATTAAGCCAGCTATTCCAAAAAGTGCTTGAGAAGAATGGATATCAGGTCAAAAGTGCATCGGATGGAGCACTGGCATTAGAAATATTGGATAAAGAGTATATTGATCTGATCATTTCCGATATTATGATGCCGGTTATGGATGGTTATGAACTGGTGTCAGAACTCCGTTCAGCAGGATATCAGATACCGGTACTTATGATCACTGCGAAAGGTTCCTTTGATGATATGCGCCAGGGATTTCTTTCGGGAAGTGACGATTATATGGTAAAACCAGTAAATGTGAATGAAATGGTTTTAAGAGTCGGAGCACTGCTTCGCCGTGCACAGATACTGAATGAACACAAAATTGTGATCGGTTCAACAGAGTTTGATTATGATGCAATGACGGTTACAACTGATAAGGAAAGTCTTGTTTTGCCTAAAAAAGAATTCCTGCTTTTATATAAGCTTGCAACTTCGCCAGGCAGAACATTTACAAAACAACAGTTGATGGATGAAGTATGGGGATACGAGACGGAGGCAGACCCACATACGATAGAGGTACATATAGGAAGAATCAGAGAGCGTTTTAAAGATAACCCTGATTTTGAAATCGTAACAATGCGTGGAATTGGATACAAGGTGGTGAAAAAATAATGGAACAAAAGAAAGAAAAAGGATTGCGGATCCGATCCTGTCTGACTGGTGCAATCTGGCTGGCACTTGTATTTTCAACAGTCATATCTGCTTTATTATTTGCTTTTTTGAATCATTTTTTTAATCTGCCAGGCAGCATACCTGTGCTTGGCTGGCTTTTGATTTTCAATACATTGATTGCAGGGCTGATCACTTCCTTTATTAATGCAAAGTTGCTGGAACCAATTACCAGACTTAGTAAAGCAATGAAGGAAGTTTCTCAGGGAGATTTTGAACAGCATTTGGAAACGAACAGCCGTATAGCAGAAGTTGGAGAATCTTATCAAAGTTTTAACGTTATGACAAAAGAACTTCGTGCAACAGAGGTGCTGCAGATGGATTTTGTATCTGATGTTTCTCATGAGTTTAAGACCCCGATTAATGCCATTGAAGGATATACAATGCTGCTTCAGGGAGAAGAACTGTCTCCGGATCAAGAGGAATATGTAGAAAAAATCTTATTTAACACCCAAAGGCTTTCCGGATTGGTTGGTAATATTTTGCTGTTATCCAAGTTAGAGAATCAGAATATACCAATGAAAAAAACAGAATATCGTCTGGATGAACAGATCCGCCAGGCATTTCTTTCATTGGAAACAAAATGGACAGAAAAAGAAATTGGTTTTCAGGTAGAATTGGAGGAAGTTAAATATACTGGGAATGAAGGACTTTTTATGCATATCTGGATAAATCTTTTGGATAATGCGATTAAGTTCAGCCCTTCAAAGGGGACAATTACGATGTTTCTGAAACAAGAACAGGATTCTGTTAAGTTCATTCTGGAAGATGAAGGACCAGGAATAGAGGATGATGTAAAATCCAGAATATTTGACAAGTTCTATCAGGTAGATGGATCTCATAAAGCAGAAGGAAATGGCCTAGGTCTTGCACTTGTAAAACGGATTGTAGATAGTGCCGGAGGAACAATCAAAGCAGAAAACCGTGAATATGGTGGATGCAGATTTGTTGTAGAGCTTCCAATACAGAAAGATGAGGCCATATAAGTTTAAGAAAAACAGATAGAGGAGGAATTACATGACATTTTATCAGGAATTGCAGTTAAATCAGGCAGGTTCTAAAAATCTGTTGAAAAAGAGTGAAACAGTGAAAGAAAAATCATATCATATACTGGTATATTTGGTAAAGATAGCTGTTACAATGGCATTTTGTTTTTTATTTGTTACTATTTTCAGTATCTTATTTGGAAATGAGAATAGTATTGTGGGTGTAGTAGTTTTATTATGCCTTATGGTATTTCGGAATGCAGATTTGGGGATCCACACCGGACAATCTACGATGCTTTTGGCTTTGTTCTTTGTAATTATGACTGTATGTCCGCATTTAGCAAATCAGTTTTCACCGGTATTGGGAATGCTGTTAAATATTGCGGCACTGGCTGTGTTGATTCTGTTCGGATGCCATAATCCATTCATGTTTAATCAATCTACATTGGTTCTTGGGTATCTGCTGCTATATGGTTATGATGTTACGGGAAAAAGCTATCAGATGCGATTAGTCGGAATGGCTTTAGGTGCAGCACTTACCTGCTTCGTATTTTATCGAAATCATAAAAACAGAACTTATAAAAGAAATCTGAAAGATCTGATACAAGAATTTGATATCACTTCTTCCAGAACAAAATGGCAGATATGTCAGATTTTATGCGTACCGATTGTCCTTTGCATTGCAGAACTTTGTAATATGCCACGTGCAATGTGGGCTGGTATTGCGGCCATGTCCGCGATTTTGCCGTTTATGGAAGATATGCACTACAGAGTCCGTAAAAGGATTGTCGGAAATATTGCAGGTGTTATATGTTTTACAGTATTATATTTTCTGCTTCCTTCGTCAATCTATGCATATATAGGAATTCTTGGTGGAATCGGTGTAGGATTTTCAGCACAATATGGCTGGCAGGCAGTATTTAACACATTTGGTGCTTTAGCCATTGCTGCAGAGACTTATGGACTACAAGGAGCGGTTAGTCTTAGAGTGATTCAAAATGTTTTTGGTGTTGTGTTTGCTTTAGCATTTTGTGTTATATTTTATTGGTTTATGTCTAAAAAAAAGGAAAGTGATGTGACCGTACATGCAGAGTGAAGTGAATCAGGAAGAAAATTTGAATAGAATTATTACGGTTCCTAATCTTCTTTCTTTTTTTCGGCTTTGTCTGATTCCGGTAATTATATGGAGTTATTGTGTAAAGAAAAATCCTCTGTTAGCTGGTGAAATCTTATTGCTGTCTGGTCTTACGGATCTTGCTGATGGATATATCGCAAGAAGATTCCATAGGATTAGTAATTTAGGAAAAATACTTGATCCGGTGGCTGATAAGCTGACACAGGCAGCGATGTTAATCTGTCTGTTTACTCGTTTTCCGCATATGCTTCTTTTAATCGTAATAATGGCAGGTAAGGAGCTGTATATGGTAGTCAGTGGATGTCTTGTGATACGAAAGACAGGAAAAGTACATGGTGCAGACTGGCATGGAAAGATAGTAACCTTTTTATTATATGGAACTGCAGCGGTGCATATTATATGGTTCCAAATTACACCGATGGTATCAGATCTGTTGATTGGTTTGTGCGCTATAATGATGGTCATATCGGTCGCTCTGTATATTATCCAGAATACCAGGACTCTTAAGGGAGAGACTGTATAAGCAATTTTATATTGCAATGACTAGAAAAATATTTAGGAGAAGATAGATATAAACAGTAAGTCAAACACACAAACTATGGAGTCTTTAGTCGGTTTAATAAAATTTTAGATAGAAAATAAATCATTCAATGTCATTTAGATAAGGTTTTTTATGACAAAAAGACAGATTGCTTATCTGCCTTATAATGCAGTATAATGGTAACGAGATTTATGCAACCCGATACATGAAATCCCTATTTCTCTTTGGACGGAGGTGGATAGGATATTTTCGATTGTACTTGACAGGTGTCAGATACTTTTGTATGAGAAGCATGGACTCTGTTTCGTTACCATCGTGTTTGAGATATGCCCTGCATATGTTTACTGCATTTGAAACGGATTTACTCTGCATCTGGAGCATAAACTGAATATACTCGCGGAAAGAAAGTTTGCGGTTCCTAGTAAAATCACTTTCCGGATTACGGCAGAACATGGAGTGAATTTCATCGAGTTCTGTGATGCAGTTGTCGAGTGTGGATTTTAAATTAGATAAGAAAAAATCAGCCATAATGAGCCTCCTTGAAATATGTTTATAATCAAGGCTTACGCAACATATATTGGCTTACTTATCAACTGTTTTTTGTAATATTTTTAAAGTTTTTAGGTATAAAAACAGTGGCTTTCTATGACAGAAAACCACTAAAATGATGCTTAACTGAATGGCATTGCTTTATCACCACTTTGAAAATGGTTGTTTTATGGCGGATAGTCAGACAGTTTTGGATATAAGAGATGATCTGGGAGCAACCATGAATGAATGCAGGGAAGTGACCGAAAAGTACCGCACAGGACGGAGTGCATATTTACGGCTCGTACAGTTGTTTATGAGATTGTTTGCAGGACTATTATAGCAGAAAGAAGAGGTGTTCGATATGTGTACAGCAGCAACTTACAAAACAAAAGATTTTTATATGGGCAGAACGCTTGATTATGAATTTTCCTATGGGGAACAGATCACGATAACGCCAAGAAATTACGAATTTGATTTCCGGTTTGCCGGGAAGATAAAAAGCCATTATGCTTTGATCGGAATGGCATTTGTTGCAGAAGGTTATCCGCTTTATTATGATGCTGTTAATGAAAAAGGCCTTGGAATGGCAGGTCTTAATTTTGTCGGCAATGCGGCATATGAAGAGGCTTTGCCGGAAGATGAAACAGAAGTCAGCCAGGTGGCACAGTTCGAGTTCATCCCATGGATCCTTACACAGTGTGCTACTGTAGCAGAGGCGAGAGAGAAGCTGGCAGCAATGAGACTGACAGGTACAGCATTCAGTGAACAGCTGCCGACAGCACAGCTTCACTGGATCATTGCAGACAAAGACTCCTGTATCGTTGTTGAGTCTATGAAGGATGGGCTGCATGTATATGATAATCCGGTAGGAGTGCTTACCAATAATCCACCATTCCCGAGTCAGATGTTTGCATTGAATAATTATGCCGGAGTATCCAGAAAACAGCCGGAGAGTACTTTTGCAGGAGTATTACAGCTTGATGCATATAGCAGAGGAATGGGTGGAATGGGAATACCTGGAGATCTTTCCAGCCAGTCAAGATTTGTGAAAGTTGCCTTTACAAAATTAAATTCGAACTCCGGTGAAGAAGAGGATGAGAGTGTAAGCCAGTTCTTCCATATCTTAGGATCCGTAGATCAGCAGCGTGGATGCTGTGAGGTGACAGAAGGCAAATATGAGATCACGATATACACGTCCTGTTGTAATACAGCAAAAGGTATTTATTATTATACGACTTATGATAATCATCAGATCACAGCGGTTGACATGCATGCGGAAAATCTGGATTCAGATCAGCTGATCTGTTATCCGCTTCTGTCCAAGGGCGAAGTCAGATGGCAGAATAAATAATACGAAAATGCACGGAGAAAGCATAACGCAGAACAACAGGAGGAAAGACCATGAAAGAAGTTAAAACACCGAAAAAACCACTGGCATATTATTATGGGATTGTGTTAATAGTGCTGATCGTATTTAATCTGGTTGTCACACCAATCCTTATGGAGCATCAGGTAAAGGAAACGGATTATGGAACTTTTATGAGCATGATCGAGAAGAAGAATATTGGTGAAGTAGAAGTTAATGACAATCAGATCATCTTTACAGATAAAGATCAAAAAAATATTTATAAAACAGGTCTGATGAACGATCCGAACCTGACGGACAGGCTATATGAATGTGGAGCAGTATTCGCAAAAGATATCGATAAGCAGATGTCACCGATCATCAGCTTCCTGCTGACCGGGGTTTTGCCATTGATCCTTTTTATCGCACTGGGAAATTATATGGCGAAGAAACTGATGGAGCATGCCGGAGGAAAAAATTCGATGGCTTTTGGAATGGGAAAAAGCAATGCGAAGATTTATGTGCAATCCAGTGAGGGAATCCGTTTTTCAAACGTTGCAGGAGAAGATGAGGCGAAAGAAAACCTTTCAGAGATCGTTGATTATCTTCACAATCCGAAGAAGTATACCGATGTAGGTGCGTCTATGCCAAAAGGTGTCCTTCTTGTAGGACCTCCGGGAACCGGCAAAACAATGCTTGCAAAAGCAGTGGCGGGTGAATCAAATGTACCATTTTTCTCAATGTCCGGATCAGAATTTGTTGAGATGTTTGTCGGTATGGGAGCTTCCAAAGTTCGAGATCTTTTCGGACAGGCAAAGGAAAAGGCACCATGTATCGTGTTTATTGATGAAATTGATGCCATTGGTAAAAAGCGTGACGGACAAATGGGCGGAAATGATGAGAGGGAGCAGACCTTAAACCAGCTTCTTACAGAGATGGACGGATTTGAAGGAAATAATGGTGTCATCATTCTTGCTGCAACGAACCGTCCGGAGTCGTTAGATCCGGCACTGACACGTCCGGGACGTTTTGACAGACGTGTGCCGGTTGAACTGCCGGATCTTGCAGGCCGTGAAGCAATTTTAAAGGTTCATGCAAAGAAGATAAAAGCATCTGATGATGTTGACCTGCATACGATTGCACGTATGGCATCGGGGGCATCCGGTGCGGAGCTTGCCAATATTATAAATGAAGCAGCATTACGTGCTGTCCGTAGTGGAAGGACCGTTGTAAATGAATCTGATCTCGAAGAAAGTATAGAAGTGGTTATTGCAGGATATCAGAAGAAGAATGCGGTTCTTTCAGATCAAGAGAAGAAGGTTGTTGCATATCATGAGATCGGACACGCTCTGGTAGCTGCATTACAGAGTCATTCAGCTCCGGTCCAGAAGATTACGATCATCCCGCGTACCTCAGGTGCACTCGGCTACACTATGCAGGTTGAGCAGGGTGATAAATATCTGATGACGAAAAAAGAACTTGAGAATAAGATTGCTACATTTACAGGCGGACGTGCGGCAGAGGAGATCGTATTTGGTGAGATCACGACCGGAGCCTCCAATGATATCGAACAGGCAACAAAAATTGCAAGAGCGATGATCACCCGCTACGGCATGACAGATGAATTCGACATGGTGGCAATGGAAAACGTGACCAACCAGTATCTTGGCGGCGATACGTCTCTTTCCTGTTCTGCAGATACACAGAAGGAAATTGATGAAAAAGTCGTGCAGCTCGTAAAAGCAGAGCATGAAAAAGCAAGAAAAATCCTTGCTGAAAACAGGGAAAAACTGGACGAACTGGCTATGTACCTGTATGAGAAGGAAACAATTACAGGTGACGAATTTATGGATATTTTAGACAGAAAATAATGTAGTTAATTAGATAATCAATGTCATTTAGATAAGAAAAATAGTTAGTAGTTCTGAAAAATGGAATTATTTTATATAAAGGAGCGGACAAATTCTCATTTACAGGGAGCGGAAGATTGAGCTGGATAAAATACCCAGCTCAATCTTCCACATGGAATACATCTTCGACCAGCATATTAAAGTACTTTGATATCCGCAGCATAAATTCGGCAGATGGGGTGCTGTCCCCACGTTCTATCCTGCCGACCGTTTTGGTGCTGTATCCGATAGCAGCGGCAAGGTCATCCTGGTAAATGCCACGCTGTTCCCGGATTTCTCTGATATTATTAGTAACCGCCATAAAAATCCCTTCTTTCAGTTCTATAGATATTTCTTTAAATGAAAAACTCAGTGCAAAATCAAAAGGTTTTCTAATACATTCAACATTGTATTTTCTGTTTTTCTGGTATTTTATGTGATATAATTCGATTAAAACTGTTGAAAAAAGCTTAATTGTTTACATGCCAAAATAGCGGCTCGCATTTTCTTCTGCAAAAGTTAATGCAACCCACTTCGTACTGATTATGGATGATTAACTATCTGCTTTTCATTCTTATTCTTTACTAAGTAACTTTGGACTTAAACATATCTCGTCTGCGGCGACTGGGGACATTTTAAGCACTTCCAACAGTTTTTTCATTTCTTCAGTCTCTACGAGATCATATGGGCTTTTATATTCCAGTCCCGGTCTCGTTGTACTGTTGATATGATTTGCGATCAGCGTCATATCTTCCTGGGTATATCCCTTAAAGGTCTTACCTCTCGGAATGACATATCTTATAAATTCGTGATTCTTTTCTATGTGAGGTTTCTGCCATGATGCCTGTGGATCACAATAAAAGATTTTGGTTCTTGGTGAACCACTCTTTGTATATTCGAGAGCTAATGCATTCTTGAAGCATCGTCCGTTATCAGTAAGTATCACCGGAAACAGTTTTCTAAATCTTTTAACCCCTAATACCTTTGTAAGCTTATCAAATACCTCTATTACCGGATCCATCGCTTCTTCTTCAATCAGTATCATTAACATGACTGAATTATTGTTAAACATGATGGTAAGTAGCACCTGTTCTTTTGTTCTTAGTCCTCTAACAGTGTCCATTTCAACCACAGCTGTATCAGGATGTTCCTCCATATACTTTTGAAAATCTTCGTACGTTCTTCCCTGTCTGTAATTGAACTTATTACACTTAATTTCCGTCTGCTTTTTTCGACGCTTTTTATATTTTACTTTACGTCTAAGGTCCAGGTTGCTTATGGTCAATTCTCCAGCATCGATATAGTTGTAGATACTTCTTTCAGATACCTTTATTTCATCACTATGTGTATTACATATGTGTGATAATGGCTGTCCTTGAAGAATAAGTGGCGACAAAATTTCATCCAATGTCTGAAGTTCACCCTGACTAAGTCTTATTCCTTCACGTGACTCTGAACGTACCTTTTTTGCCTTTGCATCTGCCTTTTCTGCAAGATAATAGTACTTGTTATACTTACATGCTTTCTTATTCTTTTCGTTGCATGAATCACATACAAATGGTGCCCTTTCTGTTTTTTTACAAGTATGTGTAACACACCTGTCACAATACTGTGTGCAATCATGGTCCATACAAGTCCAACATCTCTTGCTGCAGTACTCATCACCGCAAAGGCCTGTCTTTCTACAACTTGGCGGATAAATGCAATCCGTTCCACAAGAATACGGTGTCTTGACCATTATTCTGTTTTGCTTCACTTCTCTGGTAACACTTGATGTGCTTCTACCAATCTCTTTCGCTATCTGACTAAAAGATTCCTTGGCATAAATACCAGCTTCAATTCTTACTCTTTCCTTAAATGTTATTCGATTGTAATTACTCATTTAACTCCTAACCGCAGATAGTAATCACCTCGAATCATATCACATAAAATACCTCCCTTCTGCAAAAGTTAATGCAACAAATTTTTCTGTTTACTAACTTTTTTGTTGCGTTAAGTTTTTCAATCTAGGCTATAGATATTTTCTTATTGTCAATTATGCAAAATAATGTGTCCGATAAAAAGGACTTGCAATTTTATCGGCAATGTCCTGTAATAGCAGAAGCATCAGATTTTCCAAGAACTTTTCCAAATATGTCTAAGCGGTCATTTTCACTAACCTTGATAGGTGCATACTTTTCATTAAGAGAGATAAGAAAAATTCCGTCTTTATCGTTTTGTAATTTCTTAATATAGGCTTCTCCGTTTAGAGCGAATATGCCGATTTCTCCATTAGCAACAGATTCCTGTTGTAATACCCATGCAATCTGACCATCATGGAATTCAGGTTCCATACTGTCACCACTAATGCGGACACCGAAAGTAGTATCTTCCGGCAGGATAGATTCATCTATGCGTACAGTCTCTTTCGGTCCGTCTACAAGGAAGTTACCGGTTCCGGCTGATACTGCATTTTCAAAAATATCAATGCTTCGGAATGGAATTATCTTAGCAGTCTGCTTTTCATACATTCCGGATGCGTGAAGCAGATTGATATAATCCATAGCTTTTTCCCTGCCCTCATCAGTAAGCGATGAGAAGGGATCAGCAGGATTTACTCCAAAATATGCTTCATACATGTTAGTAATACCAAGGATTCTACACACTTTGTAAAATATGGTAACGCTTGGTTCAGCAAGATTTCTCTCCCAGTTGGATATGGCTTTATAGGAAATAGTGATGCCTTCCTTTGCCAGTTCATCAGCGAGATCCTGCTGGAGCAAGCCTTTCTTTTTTCTATATGATGAAATGATTTCTCCGATTGAGTACATACATACGCCTCTTTTCTTTCATTTTGTTGATTTCAAATGTCTCTTTTCACTCCATAGTATATAGCAATAGTAGCAATTATTCAAGTTAAAAATCCAATATAATGAGAAAAAGGACACATGTGTCCGTTGACAGTCGATTATTCTTGGGGTTATACTATGCCCTGTAAGAAACATTACTCATATACTTGGACTAAAGGTTATGGTAGTGACAGATTAAATGCAGGAGGTGATGCAGATGGGAGACAGGGTAATACTTCATTCAGATATCAACTGTTGTTATGCCTCGATTGAGCATCTGCATCATCCGGAGCTTGCAGGAAAGCCACTGGCAGTAGGCGGTGATCCGGAGGCAAGACATGGGATTGTCTTAACAGCTGACTATATTGCCAAGAAGTACGGTGTGAAAACAGGAATGGCACTCTGGCAGGCAAAGGAGGTCTGTCCGGACATAACATTTGTTTCACCAAGAATGGACTTATATCTTCGTTTCTCAAGAATGGCACATGAGATATATGCAGAATATACGGACAGACAGGAGCCATATGGGATTGATGAGTGCTGGCTTGATGTGACAGGGAGCAGCTCCCTTAAAGGAGATGGATTGCTCATTGCACAGGAAATCAGCAGGAGAATGAAGTCAGAGCTTGGAATTACAGTCAGTGTTGGTGTTTCTTTCAATAAGATATTTGCAAAGCTTGGTTCAGACTATAAGAAGCCTGATGCAATCACAACCATGTATAAGAGTGAGTTTAAGCAGAAGGCTTGGTCACTTCCGGTGGCAGATCTTCTATACGTTGGCAAAAGTACGAACAGAAAGCTTGCATTATTTGGTATCAAAACCATAGGTGATCTTGCAAGGACAGATGAAGAAGTGATTAACAGTCACCTTGGAAAGATGGGCAGTATCTTATGGTCGTTTGCTAATGGCTATGATGATTCACCTGTCAAGCTGGAGAATACCCACGCTCCAATCAAATCGGTGGGAAACAGCACAACGACACCAAAGGATTTAGTATGCGATGAGGATGTAAAGATTGTTCTTTATATTCTGGCTGAGAGTGTTGCAGCAAGACTTCGTGAGAATGGATTCCGGTGCAGAGTGGTTGAGATAAGTGTCAGGGATAATGAGTTATTCTCTTTTACCCGTCAGAAAAAGATTGACCATGCAACTAATATCACCGGAGAGATAGCTGCATATGCTTATCAGATATTTAAGGAAAACTATAACTGGAGCAAACCAATCCGCAGTGTTGGTGTCCGAGGTGCAGACTTAGTAACAGATAATTATTGGGAACAGATTGATTTGTTCTCAAGTGTGGAGAAGCGTGAAAAGCAGATGAAGATGGATTCGGCGGTGGATGAGATACGCAGAAGATTTGGATTTTACAGTATCCAGAGGGGACTCATGTACCGGGACAGGATTCTGTCGGCAGTCAATGCAAAAGAAGAACACACAGTACATCCACATGGGTATTTTGGATAAAGAGGGAGGCGGAACATGAGCGAAGCAGCAAGAATTGATCTGGTAGACAGAGCACCATTGACGGAGAAGCAGCAGAATGTGTATGAAAGCATTATGCAATATCAGCGTGTGAATGGTTATGCTCCTACTATCAGGGAGATATGCAGGATGGTAGGGGTGGCATCGACTTCAAGTGTTTATGCACATCTGAAAATATTAGAAGAAAAAGGCTATATAGCAAGGAAGATGGATGCTTCCAGAGCAATAGCAATCTTGTAAGGAAGGTGATTACATTGAGCAATAAGGTATATGTTGATGTACTTGCAGAGTTTTCAAAGGACGGACTGCTCATTCCCAAAGAGATAACATGGGAAGATGGCAGAAAGTATGAGATTACACAAGTAAAAGACAAGCGCAGAGCAGCCAGTACAAGGGCTGGCGGTGTTGGAGAGCGTTATACCTGTGTGGTAGATGGAAAGGAAATATTCCTTTTCTATGAAGATAAAAATATGTGGTTTATGGAAAGAGCCGGAGCCTGATGTGAATGTGTGCTGACAGCACAATTCATATCAGTTGGCTTTAGATCAGCAAAGCCGGGGAATGTGCAGACATTCATCGGAACTCCCGGCAAAAGGCTTGCAAAGGTGATTTCCCTTTCCTTTACGAGTACAGAATTGTAGATTGATGATTTTGTATGAATAAGGAGCGAACTGAATTGAACAAAGGAAATGTTATAGAAATTAGATGTAAAAAATGCAATAGGTTAATGATGGAATACTTTGTATGCGGTGATGATTCCGCTGTGGCACTTCAGAATATTGGAATTAAGTGTGACAGATGCAAGCGAGTGATGATACTCAAGAAGTATTCCGAGGGAATGATGAAGGAACATTCTGAGAATGGGACTTTCAGAATATAACGATTGAAAATTAAATTACAGCCCACCTGATAAGGGCACATCGAAAGATGGAAGCACCAGAGACGCAGGGGAAACGAACAGTATTTATGATACTGGTTTCCTCGTGCGTCTTTTTTAGTGTGGTAAAGGTAATCCGACTTGTTCGTTTCCAATGGCAGCAAGGAGGATTTATGAGCAGTAAAGCACAGACAAGAGAAAAGGATTATGAGAGAGGATTACGAATTGCTGATAGGAGAAAGGTGATGGGATTATCACAGGATGAGTTAGCTCATAGAGTAGGTATAGGCAGACAAGCATTATCTGCGATTGAAAACGGTGGAGATTTTAAGACACAGACATTAGATAATCTGGCAATCGTACTTGGTGTATCTGTTGATTTCATAATGTATGGGAAGAATGAAGAAAATTCAGAACTATTATCTGAGGCAATGGATGTTCTTTCAGATATGGATGAATTGCAGGTTAGGCAATGCCTTGCAATGATTAAGGCAATGAAAAGCGTGTCAGTAGAAAAGTAATTGTCGTGTTTACACGACATAAGTGTCGCCTACACACGGTCGGCAATTAAAGGCTGGCAGGATACAATAATCATGTGCTTGAGATACAGCACACCACGAGAGTGGAGGCGCCAAAACTCTCCAATACGAAATCGTAAAGGAGACAACAAAATGAATAAAAGAGATTTTAACGTAGTAGGAAACGAAGGTACAGATAATCAGGAGCTTGCAAAGGGTATTGCATTTGTAAAGTCACGCAGAGCAGAACTTAATGTAGTCCAGATGGTCGAGAATATGCGTGATCAGGCAATGCCTAATGGAGTAATAATCAATGATGCGTATTGTGATCGTTCAATGACAAGGGACTATGACAGAGAAGGTCTGAATGCTTTCTTTGCAACACTTAAAGAGGAAGACTTTGAGGTTGTAGTAGTCAGAAGCCTGAATGAGATCACAGATGACATTTATGATTTGGAAGAATTTGTTAAGACCATCACAGATATGGGCATATGGCTCTATTCTCTTGAAGTCGGTCCGGTGCCAATTATTGTATCTCATGCAGAGGATTTTGGATGCTAACGGAGTCCTTTGGTAGAGCGACAACAGAAAATCATTCCGGTCGGGACAAACAAGTCTCGGCTGTGAAGGATTGCAGATTTACACAGACTGCATTCGGAACAGTTGTACATGATTCAAGTGGGAAGTGGCTTGGTCAGTACGAGACAGAAGATGCAGCTGTAGAGATGATTAGGGAAATGGCACAGGACATTGGAGGGTACGACGATGAAATATGAAGGATATAAAATTGGTCCGGTGATTCGTGATATCCGTAAGGACAAAGGACTTCTCATTGAAGAGGTTGCTGCTAAAACTGGAATAAGTGTTTCGACACTTGGACAGGTGGAGCAAGGAGGAAGAAACTTGAGCATGAAAAATTTGTATATGCTTATGGAAGTTTATGAAACAGACGCAAATAGCTTACTTGCAATAGACTGTACACCGGATTCATTAGATTCGAGGCTAAAGCGGTTACCTGCAGATAAGCAGGATTATTTGAAAAAGACATTTGATTTTATGATAGAGCAGGCTTTGAAGTCAGCATAGGAGGCAGAGAATGAGAAGAAAGATTAAAAAGATGGATTGCATAGAATATCTTTCAGTGCAGGCTCCATTGGAAAAAGTAAATATGCTTGAAGACAAGCAGAGCAAATATATACATGAATTTGTAAAGAGAAAAGAATATACAATCGTGGGAAAGATGAGACGCAATGGCTTTTCGCAGAGAGATGTTGATCGCCAGTGGAATCAGATTGTGAATATGATCCGTAAAAAGCAAATCAGTGGAGTAGTTGTTGCGAATATGGCAGCTATATCCAGCAGTGTTGCAGATGCTTATTTTAAGGTAGGATTGGTTATTGAAGCAGGCGGCATTGTGGTGACTGTAGATGAGGGCAGATTGGATATGCACATCAAGAAGGGAGCATAGATATGAGTAGACGAACAGAAAAAAGAAGATATGGTAAATATAATAAATTTGATGTTGTGTATGCGGATTTTGGAAAAAATCCACATGGCATTCAGGGCGGAATCAGACCAGGAATAATTATTTCATGTGATGCAAGCAATCATGATGGTGCACCGCAGGTGTCAGTAGTCCCTTTGAGCAGTAAGTTAAAGGATATCCCGGTACATGTAATTTTAAATCCGAAGGATGTGAGTGGATTTGGATTAAGTAAGATCTCTGATTTTATGCCTGAAGATGCACAGACAATTTCAAAAGGCTGCATTAGAGCAAAAAGTGGAACTGTCATTGAGGATTCAGGCGTGAGAGAAGAAATAGACAGAGCATTGATACGACAGTTTGATCTGTTACCTGTAGCTCGCAAAATGGTAATGGAGGAGTTGGCAAATGGACAGCAGAACTAAAAAGACTAATAATAAAAGATTTGTCAGATATTCAGAAGGAGCAGAGATGTATTCAATGAGTGTGTCAAAGTTTATGCAGTTAGCGAAGGATGCAAAGGCATGTTACAAAGTGAATCAGCTGGTGTTGGTTAATCTGGATATTATTGACGAATATCTTGAAACTTTCCACATTGTAGATGACGAGTTTTATAAGTAATTATGAGAAATGACGCATTAGTATAGAAGAAATACAAACAAGTATGGAGAAAAATGAGCCACGATAGAAAAAATGTATTGACTTTCGGTCAGACCAAAAGTATAATATGATTAAGATATGAAGGAGGCATACAGATGGCTAGAACTGGAAGACCAAAAGCAGATAAACCTTTTGATCATAAGGTGACTGTTAAATTCAAAGAAGAGGAATACCAGATAATGGTTGAGTATGCTGAGACTCATAATCTATCCATTTCGCAATTGATTAGAATGGGTGTTGAATTACAAATGAAGCAACAGGCTAATCAGTAGAACAGGCTCTTTTCTCCAGAAAGGAGAGAATAATGGCTTGTAGAAAAGATGGTAAAGGCAGAGTATTAAGAAAGGGTGAGGGTTACAGAAAAGGCGACGGAAGATACTCATATGTATATATTGATCCATTAGGCAAGAAAAGAACCATTTATGCAAAGTCTTTGGTAAAACTTCGAGAAAGAGAAGAACAGTTACAAAAAGACCAGTTGGATGGACTTGATATATATGTCGCAGGAAAGGCTGATGTGAACTTTTTGTTTGACAGGTACATATCAACTAAAACAGAATTGCGTAGCACTACTTACAGTAATTATTTGTATACATGGAATCATTTTATTCGTGATACATTTGGCAAGAAGAAAGTAAGAGATGTGAAATACTCAGACGTGTTGTTCTTTTATACAGACTTGATTAATACTCAGGGATTACAGATTAATACGCTTGAGACAATTAACACAGTATTAAGACCTACATTTCAACTTGCTGTCAGAGATGATATCATAAGGAAGAATCCGGTAGACGGAGCATACTGTGAAGTAAAAAAGCGTAATGGTGGTGCCAGAAAAACAAGGCGAGCGTTGACTGTGGATCAGCAGAGAAAATTCATGGAGTATGTAGCAAAGAATCCGTTCTTTTATCACTGGTATCCATTCTTTGTATTTTTGTTAGGAACTGGATGCAGAATAGGAGAAGCAATTGGGATACGCTGGGATGATATTGATTTGGAAAATCGAATCATTGATATCAATCATAGCTTAACATATTACCAGAGAGTGGATGATTCATATAAATGTGAGTTTAGAGTATCTTTGCCAAAGACGGAGGCAGGTAATCGTAGAATACCTATGATGCAGCAGGTATATGATGTGCTTCAGGAAGAATATGAGAGACAGAAGCAGGAAGGCTTTTGTGTTGAGAATGTGGATGGAATGACCAATTTTGTATTTACAAACCGATTTGGGATGCCACATAACCCAGCAGCAGTAAACCGGGCAATCAAGAGAATTGTGGATACACATAATTCAGAAGAAGAGGTGGCTGCTAAAAAGGAGAAGAGAGAACCTGTAATGATTCCGAGATTCTCCTGCCATATCTTCAGACATACGTTTGCATCAAGATTTTGCGAGAATGAAACCAACATCAAAGTAATTCAAGAGGTAATGGGACATGCTGATGTATCGACTACCATGAACATATATGCAGAAGCAAACCCAGATGTTACAAAATCAGTAATTGAGAAATTATCAAAAAATATGGATATTTTTTAGAAAAGAGTCCTGCGATTGAACTCTTTGAAGATTGAAAAATATACCTATTCATACTGTGGCAAATATGTTATACTTGCTAAGTATTGTTGTGTTTGACACAGCAGTACATGCATAAAATAAAAAGACGTATTTTAAGGCGAATGACATCTTTTGGACGCACAAAAGTCAAAAAAACGTCCAAGAGTATCCAAGTATATAGAATCCGGGAAAGCCCATTTTCCAAGGGTTTGCAAGAATATACAAGAGTTAGCTTAGCAATCAAAAAAATTCCCGACAATGAAGTCACTTGATAAGTAAGAATGCAGGAAAATCAAGGGTTTCAGCACTTGGATGTACGAAAATATATAGTTGGTCAAGGCGTTTTGACCAAGATTTGACCAATTTTTGGCATAGTCAAAAAAAGATTAGTACAGGTTAGTACAGATTGCTTAGTCTGAAAAATTAAAGATTGTATTACTTAGAGGACATTTTCTAAAGAAATTTAGAAGATGTCCTCTTTTTGCGTTATAGGAGCAACTGAAATAGCGAAAGGAGATTAATATGGAGCACACAAAGACATATCAGGAATTTAAGAAGAATTGTAATACAAAATTTGTAAGGTATAGCGAAGGAGCAGAAATGTATCATATGAGCGTATCAAAGTTTATGCAAATGGCTAAGGACGCCAAGGCAATCTATAAGTTAGGTCAGTTAGTACTTGTGAATTTGAAGATATTTGATGAGTACATTGAGACATTCCACATAGTTGATGATGAATTTTATAAGTAGGTGAAAAGTATGGTAACACAATTACAGCCGGATGTTAGGGCTTACCTACATGGTGCAGAGGTAATAAAAAGATACATAAGGGTCGAAGATGTAACTCAGGAATATGAATTAAGTGTTGAAGAAACTGAATATATTGCTAAGGCGGCAGGTTCTGTATACAAGCTTACCCGTATTCATTTAGTAAAAAAGGAAAGGCTACAGCGTGGATCTGCCAATTTCTAACGGATATTATGTTTCAGAGACACAGGCACCATATGCATATATCAGAAACAGCAAAGATGTGTACAGCTTCAATTTCAATGTATTACCTGAAACACAGGCAAAGGCATCATTCAGCCACACATTTGTAAATGACAGAACTACAGCAAAGATTCATATCTACAAGGTAGACAAGGAATCAGGCAAGGCAGTTGCCCAGGGAGATGCAAGTCTTGAAGGTGCAGTTTATGGTCTTTATGCGAGAAACGATATCGTGCATCCTGATGGAGCAACAGGAGTCGTATTCAAGGCAGGAGATCTTGTAGCAACGCTTACAACAGATAAGAATGGCGAAACTGAGGTCAATAACCTTTACCTTGGAAATTATTATGTAAAGGAAATCACTCCATCAGAGGGGTATCTTTTAGACGAAGAGGAGCACGATGTAGTATGCGACTATGAGGGAGACCTTGTAGCAGAGGTATCAAGAAGCACAACATCAGCAGAGCAGGTTATCAAGCAGCCATTCCAGCTTATCAAGGTGTTGGAGTAGGACTTCGTGGAAGAAAGAAAAAGAATAAACAGTAACAATTAACCTTGCGGGGAATGTAAGCCAGTGACTTATGTTCCCTGCTTTTTTTGATTTGGAGGACAAACAGTGGTAGGAGAAAGAATCAGATATTACAGAAAACGACAAAAAATGACACTCAGGGAACTGGGCGAGAAAAGTGGTTTTGAAAATAGAGGTGATGTAAGAATTGCCCAATACGAAAATGGTTCAAGAGTTCCAAGGACGGGAACGTTGAACAGGATTGCAAAGGCACTTGGCATTTCGCCGGAAGAATTATTCTGTGAGGACTGTAGAAAGTGCATGTTTCTCAAGAATTATTACAGAAAGAAAAGAAAATCTCATACCACTTTTGATATGGGAATCGAAGAAGACAACAGTTACAGAGAACACAAAAATCCCGAGGATGAAGGGATTTTGTATGACAATTTAGATTAAGGAGGAACCGTAATATGATGAATTACGAGATTTTTAAGGAAGTAGTAAAAGAAAAGTTTATGGATTATATGCCTGAGAAGTTCAAAGGAATGGAGCTTGTGGCAGAACCCGTGGAAAAGGTGAATGTGACTCTTGATGGCATCATCTTAAGAGAGGAAGGCAGGAATATTTCGCCTACGATTTATATCAATGACATGTATAAGAAGTATCAGGACTGTGGTGATCTTGAGGTGTCACATCATTGACAAATGTACATCGCCATGATATGATTCGAGAAATATATATATTTTTTGTCGGAAGTGTAGAGTTTTTTGTCGGATACTTTTCTAAAATAAATAAGCTATTACATCTTTATGAAGGTGTTTCAGCATTTGGCACAAGGGGTTATCGCAGAAAGACCTATTTTTTGCAATAACTCAAGTAGAAATGAGGTGAATATCGATGATGCAGCAATTGTATAAATTGACATATGTCAAAAATGGGGGGTAGAAGCCTACTGACCGTGAATGACGCTCAGGAGAGAATGACAAAAGGAGGACTTTATGAATATTATCAAACATAAATATGGCAAACGAACGGTATCTCTGCTGCTTGCGGTAATTTTGGTGCTATGCCCTTTGCAGGTTAGGGCGGCAGATAACAAGCCAACCATCGAGGCAGATAACAAGCCAACCATCGAAATTGGTAACTACATTCAGATGGGTACTTATGGGGGAGTGCCAATTGTATGGCGTTGTGTAGCGAAGGATAGCAATGGGCCATTGATGCTTTCGGATAGAGTATTGTGTGATTACATGCCCTATGATGCAAAAACCAACAAAAATGCCGAAACAGGCTCGCACCGGCGCAATAGCTGGAGAGATAATTTTGGTTCTAACCACTGGAGAGACAGCAACATACGTTCTTGGCTCAATTCCAACGCTGAAGCAGGAAAAGTGAAATGGCTTTGCGGAAATCCGCCAACAGAGGATTCTGTCTATCCTAAAACGGCAGCATATGACCAAAAGGAGGGTTTCCTTCGCAGCTTTCGTTCGGATGAGCTGGGAGCGATTCGAACGGTGAAGCAGCGTTCTATCGTTTCCCATCCGGAGTATACGGCAGGTTATATCGACGCAGCCGGTGTTGATCTTCCCTATAACACCACAATTGATACGGTAGCGGATGGGTATGACAGTGCCCATTATGAATATATTTGGGATAGAGTTTTTCTGCTGGATGTTCAGCAGCTCAAAACGGTTAATGATAACCTGAACGGCTACCATATCGCAAAAAACAGAAGCGGTGTAGCATGGAACTATTGGCTGCGTACACCGATTACAACCTGTAACCATGATATGCGATTTGTGACCCCTCAAGGGAATATTTTGCGTGACGCACCCTATAAGGGATATTACGGCGTTCGTCCTGCCTTCTATCTGAATACGGAAAATTACACCGTATCATCCGGCACAGGACAGAGCGCACAGGACCCCTATGTTGTTTCCGCACCGGATGCGCCGGATGACAGCATTGGCATATCCGGCGCTGTGCGAGAGGATGTGAATGGTGACTGGAATGTGAACACGGATGAGTATCTACAGCTGGAGATGAGTACCCTCTACACTGAGGATCCTGCATATGCAAATGTAACCGTACCGGTGTATACAATCCAGAAGCCTCGCAGCGATAAGGAGAACATGGTGATTGTGTACTGCGCCGAGGGCTACACCAAAAGCCAGCAAAAGCAGTTTGTCGAGGATGTAAAAAAGCTGTGGGGGGAGGTATTGCAGATAGAGCCATATCGCAGCATGGCGGATCGCTTTAATGTCTATGCACTCTGCACGGCATCGGTGGATGGCTATGGCGGTACCAGCACATTTTTTGCTGCGACCGCCAAAGGAGGAATTTCTACTAACAAAGGGAACTGGCGCAACCATGTTTTGGAGCGCATCATAGGCCCTGCGTTTATCGAGAAGATTCATGACGCACATATTCCTAATGAAACGCATCCAAACGAAAACACGATGGATCATAATTATAGACAGTATGATTATGTGTATGAAAATATCAACCAATTCGTTGTGTTGGCGAATAGCGGTGAGTATTTCGGTGGCTCTCATGATAATAAACAATATGGTATTCACTATATTGTTGCGTCAGCGAGAAACGCATATTCTGCGTTTACCCAGCGGCATGAACTGGGACACGGTCTGTTCCATCTGGGAGATGAATATAATTATAGCACTGTTCCTGTAGATGAGTGGAATTACACTACATCACTGAATATGACTGCAACAAAAGATCCCAAGAAAGTGAAGTGGAAGCAGCTGCTTGGCTTCCGTAATACCTATACCTGCCCGCATCTTGACTACTATCCTTATACCTATAATTCCAGCAGGGATTGTCTGATGCGAGAGACCTTTCAGAATGATTTTTGCGATGTGTGCAAGCTACAGGGCATAAAGGTCATGAGTCAGCTCATTACAAATCCCCCTGCGCTTTATGTGGCTGTTCCTGAGGTGAAAAAGTATATCGGCGATTACAGAAATCCCACAAAAGATCCTTCTGCCTTTGAGGCAGCGAATTCCTCCGCATATGCGAGCTATCAAAATGACAGGAATAGCCGTCTATTAAGCGGCGGCAGTAAAAACAGCTTTGATTATAGCAGCATGAAGGGGCAGCAGGTTGAGCTGCGCACCATTATACAAAATCTTTCGAATACCCAAGCGAAGACTGTGACCCTGCGCCTGTGGGTGGAACATTCCAACGGCGAAAAAGCGGTCACGACAGATGGGGAGCAGGTTTTCACTACGCAGGAGTTTGACATCCCTGTTTGGAAAGAGAAAAGCAAATTCTGGACAAAGGGTGCGTTGGATTACGAGGGCAGCGACTTTAATTCCGGCCTTGTCAACTGCTCTCTGGTTTACACGATTCCGGAGAATGCCATTCTGCAATCCGGCGATACCATCGGCTTTGAGATTGTAGATCATGCGACAGGCGAGGTATTGGCTGATGATGATACGGAGCAGCAGCGCTATGTCAATGTCACCATCCAATATCAGCTGGAGGATGGCACAGATGTTCCAAACACCATGCCGACTACCTTTACTGTTCCGGTAGGCAAAAAGGTTGATTGGCAGCCGCCGCAGGAACTGCACGGCTACACTTTTGTTAAAGCGGAGGGGATGGAAAATGCTGTCCCGAACAGTGGTATGACGATTCGTTATATTTATAAAAGGTCTGAGGAACGCCCCGAGCCGCCGGTGACAAAAAATTATACGGTGCAATACAATTGGGGCTCTGTATTCCCGACAGGCGCAACGCTGCCGCTAAATAGCAGCTCCTATTCGAGTGTGCAACAGGCGAAGGCGGCTGTGGATAAGAAATATACCTCCACAACACGCATTCAGGCACAAAAGGATGGTAAAAACGGCACATGGGCTTTTTCGGGCTGGGATGCCGGCAACCTAAACGGCACAACCGTGGTATTCCGTGGAAGTTGGAGTTTTACGGCGGATACAGCGCCGATAACGCCTCCGAGCGGTACAGCAAGCTACAAGATTACCGCAACGGCAGGTATCGGTGGAACAATCTCTCCCGGTGGCACGACAACGGTATCTGCCGCAGGTCAGCTTACATATACAATCAAGGCGAACGAAGGATATTATATTGCGGACGTAAAGGTGGATGGTTCGGAAGTGACAGCAACCACAAGCTACACCTTTAGTGATGTGAATACTGATCACACCATAGAAGTTACCTTTAAACAGGAAAGCCAGACACCGGATGTGCCGGATGTGATTGCACCAAGCATAACCACACAGCCTGGCAATGCGACAGTGAAGGTAGGTGAGACTGCGTCCTTTACCATAGCAGCAAGCGGTACAGATCTTACCTATCAGTGGCAGATAGACAGAAATGATGGGAAAGGATGGGTAAACATTGACGGTGCAACGGCAACGAGCTATACCACATCCACAGTCAATATAAGCTGCAACGGATTTAAGTATAAGTGTGTTGTTTCAAACAACGCAGGAAACGTAGAGAGTAATTCTGCAACATTGACCGTACAGGATGCGGGCGGTTCCGATAATCCTGACACACCGAATAACACCTATCAGATTATTGATGGAGCAAACAGTAGTTGGACGCATGACAGTGATGGTAATATCACCATCCGGGGTAACGGAGACTTCTCCAAGTTTACCGGAGTTAAGGTGGACGGAAATTTGATAGACAAGAGCAACTACACTGCAAAGGAAGGCTCTACCATTATCACACTGAAAGCTTCCTACCTGAATACACTTTCGGCAGGAACCCATACAGTTGAAATCCTGTGGACGGATGATTCTGCAAGCACCACATTTACCATCAAAGCAAATACCTCTGATAACAGTAATAACAACCAGAATGATAACAACAATAGCGATTCCTCTGATGACAAGCCATCGAGTGGAACTGATAAGAAGGATGTGACTGCACCTAAAACCGGGGACAACACACCGATTGTATGGCTGTTTATACTGTCAATTCTTTCCGGAACGGGATTGATTATTACCGTAAAGAAACGCAGAGAAAATTTGAATTCATAGAAACGATCGTTAAAAAATGAAACGAAAAAATAACCATGGAGAAGGCGGGCATGTATGCCCGTCTTTTCGTTTGCGCGCCATGGGCGCGCTCTCGCAGGTGAAAGTCCTGAACATGCCCAGGTAGTGGGAAATGTATAGCTGAACAGCAAGGGTGTCCATCGTGAGGTGGAATCTGAAGGAAGCTGTAGGCAAATCCTTGGTCCGACGGACAGAAATCGCATATGAGGCTAGGCTTCGAGAGATAAGCTGGCGAAAGACAGCAAAGTCTAATAACTACCACATTTGTAGAAGCAGAGTAAATGCGGCGGATTTATGAGGAGAAAGAGCGTGAACCTTAAGCGTGGAGGTCTCACAGAGGTTTCATTTGCCTAGTAACAACGAACTGTGAGAAGTCAGCAGAGCCCATAGTAGTGAAGAAGTTTCTGTAATGGAAATGGAGCAAAGGGGCGAACAATCAATAAGTTTGAGTATATCTCGTATTGCAGAAATGGCAACATCTGCCGTAACCAATCGGGTAAAAGGTGGTCAAATCAAGCGAGACGGAAAGGAAAGAATGCATGAACACAAGTAGTCTAATAGAGCAGATACTTTCTAGCGATAACCTCAACAGAGCATATCTGCAAGTCGTACGAAATAAAGGTGCAGAGGGTGTGGACGGAATGAAATACACAGAACTTAAAGAACACCTTGTAAAGAACGGCGAAATCATCAAGGAACAGTTGAGGACAAGAAAGTATAAGCCTCAGCCAGTACGAAGAGTGGAGATACCAAAGCCTGATGGCGGTGTCAGAAACCTAGGAGTACCAACAGTAACAGACAGATTCGTACAACAGGCCATTGCACAGGTACTTACACCAATCTACGAGGAACAATTCCATGCCCACAGTTATGGATTTAGACCAAATAGATGTGCACAGCAAGCAATCCTAACAGCGTTAGACATGATGAATGATGGTAATGATTGGATTGTAGACATTGACTTGGAAAAGTTCTTTGACACAGTGAATCATGACAAACTTATGACCATTATCGGTAGAACTATCAAAGATGGAGATGTCATCTCTATCGTTAGAAAATATCTTGTCAGTGGAATCGTGATTGACGATGAGTATGAGGATTCTATAGTGGGAACACCACAAGGTGGAAACCTTTCGCCTCTTCTGGCGAATATTATGCTGAATGAACTAGATATGGAAATGGAGACCAGAGGGCTAAACTTTGTACGTTACGCAGACGACTGTATCATTATGGTCAGAAGTGAAATGTCTGCCAATCGAGTTATGAGGAATATCTCACGATTTATTGAAGAAAAACTAGGACTTAAGGTCAACATGACTAAAAGCAAAGTAGACAGACCAGATGGACTTAAATATCTTGGTTTTGGATTCTTTTTCGACACGCAAGCACAACAATACAAGGCAAGACCACATGCAAAATCAATAGCTAAGCTCAAAACGAAAATGAAATGGCTCACGAGAAGAAACTGGAGTGTCAGCAATCGCTATAAGATTGAAAAGATTAACCAGCTAACCCGTGGATGGATCAATTATTTCGGAATTGGTTATATGAAGTGGTTATGCAAAGATATGGATGCGCTAATTCGTAGAAGATTGCGTATGTGTATCTGGGTGCATTGGAAAACCCCACAAAATCGTGCGAAAAACCTAATGAAGTTAGGAATGTATAGTAAGAAGGCTTATGCAATAGCATACAGTGGTGCACGGGTAGCTCGATTAAGTGAAGGTGCGCTAAACTATGTAATTACCAATAAGAGACTAGCCTCATTTGGCTTGGTCTCAATGTATGACTACTATACCGAGAGGTTTGTTAAATGTTAAGTTGATTGAACCGCCGTGTACCGAACGGTACGCACGGTGGTGTGAGAGGTCGGCTAATCAACTAATGATTAGCCTCCTACTCGATTTCAAAGAAAACACAACAGGGAGTGTACGCTGCGGAAGAGGCGAAAGAAAATATTGGATATCGCAGTATTTATCAAGGTCACCGTAAACGCACCAGTTCTCACCGCCGACCGAGCCGTTGACCGAAGTCATACCCGGCAGACAGATATTCATTTCCTTGGTAGGATCATAGGCTTTCACGGTGATGTAGATATGGGCGAACATGGCGGTGGATGCTTCGCGGGTGGAGTAATCATCGCCTTTTTCCAAGTCGATATCCACACCGCTGCACCAAGGGTACTTTTCCATGATGCGGACGAGTTCGGAGCAGAATTTATCCTGTGCGCCGTCCGTATTGTCGCGCAGTGCTTTGAAGATGGAGTTTGCAACGTCATTGGCAACGGTAAGCAGCCAACGGATGTGGGGCCATTTGTTGATGTAGGTCAGCATATTGCTGATAGCAACACCGCTCTCG
>NZ_JAOQJN010000015.1:0-1498 GCF_025567085.1 Bovifimicola ammoniilytica
ATCAATATAACTGTATATCAGGCCATTGCCATATACATAGACTGTATGTATCTTCTTTCCGTCATTAGTTTTCTCATATGATTCTAGTAACTGCGACATTTCGCCTGCCACATCTGTCACATATGTAATCTTTTTATCAGTTGTTGTTACTGATATTCTTGTGTTTTCGGCATCGTAGTCGTATGTTACATTTCCTGCACTGATAAGTCTGTTCCGGCTGTCATATGTAAGATTACACATTTCTCCATTCACAGGACCATATAACATATTTCCGTCTTTGTCATATTTTATCTTTTTATTATTATAGCTTATAAGACGGTTTGCACTGTCATATTCCATTTCTAATGAAGTAGTTACTGTTTCACCATCAGATGTTACGACGCTGTTACTTTCTGCTGCAAGTTTCAATGCTGTCTTGTTAGCAGTATCCGGTACAGGTAATGTAGATGTATCAGCTGTTACATCTACAACACCTACGATATTTCCTCTGGCATCGTATTTATAATGATATTCGTTGATGACCTCACCTGTGGCAGTTTTTATATCCTTTTTAGAGGTCAGTAAACCAAGCTCATTGTATTCACAATGCTCTTTTGTTCCGTTTGGTCTTTCTGTGTCTGTCAGACTGCCTGTTTTATCATATTTATAGTAAGTTACTCTGCCTTTGCTGTCTGTTACTGTCGCTATCTGACCGCTGGCATAGTATGTATATCGGATTGTTTCTCCGCCTGGATATGATATCGTGAGTATGTTGCCTAATTCGTCATATCCGTATCTTATGGTCTTTCCGTTGGCATCTGTGCATGATGTCACCCTGTTTCGGCTGTCATATGTTCTAGTGATGACTTTGATGCTTTTGGCATTTGCGGCTGACATTCCCTTTATTTTGCCTGTGTTTTCCTGCTTTCTCTCTTCTGTTTCTCTTAACACATTGCCGTTTTTATCATATTCATATGTTATCCTGCCTGTCTCATCTTCCTTTGATTTTATTCTTCCGATGGCATCATATGTATATTTTGTCTTTTGATTTCTTCCGTTTGTACTTTCCGTAAGAAGTCCTGTTGCATTGTATTCATTTGTCTTTGTTACGCCTATGGCATTTGTCTCTGATACCGGTCTGCACATCTTGTCATAAGTGTAGGTTGTTGTTCCTCCATTTGCATCGGTTACCGTTGTAACATTTCCTATGTTATCATAAGATGTTTTGGTGATTCCGTCTAATGGGTCTGTTACTTCTGTAAGTCTGCCTGTTTTATCATAATTATATGAGGTTGTTACGCTATCTTCTGTATTAGTGTATTTATTCTCTTTTATGAGGTTATTGGTATTGTTATACTCATATGTATTTTCATGACCTGCGGCATCTATTGTCTTTATAAGATTATTGTTTATGTCATATTCATAACAGGTTGTATGTCCCTCTTCATCTGTTTCACTTATAAGATTGCCAAGTCTGTCGTAACTGTATGTCTTTGCATTTCCTGCTTCATTTATAGTT
>NZ_JAOQJN010000015.1:1748-37355 GCF_025567085.1 Bovifimicola ammoniilytica
GCCTAATGCATCTCTGGTCTCAATAATTCTTCCCATTTCATCATATCGATATGTTTCTGAATTATTCTGTGAGTCTGTTTTTCTAGCATCTGTCTCACTGACCACACAGCCTGTTCCGTCCATTTGTCCTTTTTTATGTCAAATAAATTTCAAATCTTTCGTCTTTTTTCTATTATCTGTCACTTTATTTTCCCATTTAATTCGTTGTTATTTACACCGCAGTATGTTATAATATCAGTATAATTTTGTTGCCTTTTTCATATAGTGATTAGTGGTAAAAGTGTACTTTGCACTTAAGTATTATTTTTGAAATTTCAATAATTAGAAACATTATTTCAGGCAACAAGGAATGGAGGTTAAGTATGGCAAGATTTACATTACCAAGAGATTTATATCATGGCAAAGGTTCTATAGATGAACTTAAGAACCTTAAAGGTACAAAAGCTGTTGTAGTAGTTGGCGGTGGCTCAATGAAGCGCTTTGGTTTTCTTGATAAAGCAGTCGATAATCTTAAAGCTGCCGGTATGGAAGTTGAACTTATCGAAAATGTCGAACCTGATCCAAGTGTTGAAACAGTTATGAGAGGTGCAAAGGTTATGCAGGACTTTGAACCTGACTGGATTGTTGCAATGGGCGGTGGTTCACCAATTGATGCAGCTAAAGCAATGTGGGCATTTTATGAATATCCTGATGTCACATTCGAAGAACTTTGTATTCCTTTTAATTTTCCAACACTTCGTACAAAAGCTAAATTCTGTGCTATTCCATCTACATCAGGAACCGCTACAGAGGTTACTGCTTTCAGTGTAATTACTGACTATGCTAAAGGTATCAAATATCCATTAGCTGATTTCAATATTACACCAGATGTTGCAATCGTTGACCCTGATCTGGCTGAAAAGATGCCTCCAAAACTTACTGCACATACAGGTATGGATGCAATGACTCACGCAATCGAGGCATATGTTTCAACATTACATTGTGATTATACTGACCCGCTTGCACTCCATGCAATTAAGATGATTCATAATGATTTAATTAAATCATATAATGGTGATATGGAAGCCAGAGACAGAATGCATAATGCACAATGCCTCGCAGGTATGGCTTTCTCTAATGCATTACTCGGTATAGTCCACTCAATGGCGCATAAAACAGGAGCTGCATATTCAGGTGGACATATTGTTCATGGCTGTGCAAATGCAATGTATCTTCCTAAAGTAATTAAATATAACTCAAAGAATCCTGAAGCAGCCGTAAGATATGGAGAAATTGCTACTTTCATTGGTCTGAAAGGAGATTCTACAGAATCTTTAGTGGATGCACTTATTAAAGAGCTTAAATCTATGAATGAAGCACTCAATATTCCTAAATGCATTAAAGATTATGAGGGTGGAATAATTGATGAAGCCGAGTTCAATTCTAAATTATCAGATGTTGCTGCTCTTGCAATTTCAGATGCCTGCACAGGTTCTAACCCACGTATTCCAACACAAGAGGAAATGGAGAAATTACTTGATGCCTGCTTCTACGATAAAGAAATTGATTTCTAATGTTATATTTTTAACTAATTTGCAAAAAACTCTTGATAAAATACCGCTATCGTATGTATAATGTCTTTTAATGATGAAATATCAAAGAAAAATATACAGAAAGTGGAGACTATTGAAATGGTAAAAGTAGTTAAATTCGGTGGCAGTTCACTTGCCAGCTCACAACAGTTTAAAAAGGTTGGAGAAATAATCCATGCTGAGGAATCAAGAAAATATATCGTTCCATCTGCACCTGGAAAGAGATTTTCAGATGATATCAAGGTAACAGATATGTTATATGAATGCTATACAGCAGCAGTTAAAGGCAAAGATTACAAACCTTTACTTGAAAATATTAAGAAGAGATACTATGACATTATTAATGAATTAGGACTTGATTTATCTCTTGAGAAAGAATTTTCAATTATGGAGTCAGGTTTCGTTGGTAAAGCAGGTAGAGATTATGCTGCATCACGTGGCGAATACTTAAATGGTATTGTTCTTGCTAATTACCTTGGTTTCGAATTCATAGATGCCGCTGAAGTTATCTTCTTTGATGATAATGGTAACTTTGATGCTGATAAGACTAATGAAATTCTTTCAGAAAGACTTAGCAAAGTTGCATATGCAGTTATTCCTGGTTTCTATGGTTCAATGCCTAACGATACTATCAAGACATTTTCAAGAGGTGGTTCTGATGTAACAGGTTCTATCGTAGCCAAAGCTGTTAAAGCAGATTTATACGAAAACTGGACTGATGTATCAGGTGTCCTTGTTACAGATCCAAGAATTATAGATAATCCTAAGGTAATTAACACAATTACATATAAGGAATTAAGAGAGTTATCATATATGGGAGCTTCCGTACTTCACGAGGATGCTATCTTCCCTGTAAGAAAAGAGGGTATTCCAATTAATATTAAGAATACTAATGCACCATCTGATCCAGGTACAATGATTGTTGAAAGCACTTCTATGAAACCTGAATATACAATTACAGGTATCGCAGGAAAACGTGGTTTCACAGTTGTTACAATTGAAAAAGATATGATGAACTCTGAACTTGGTTTTGGTAGAAGAGTTCTTGAAGAATTCGAGAAGAATGGTGTTTCTTTCGAGCATATGCCTTCAGGAATAGATACAATGAGTGTTGTTGTTCACCAGGCTGAATTCGGTAAGAAAGAACAGGAGATACTTGCAGGTATTCATAGAAATACTCATCCTGATTCAATCGAAATCGAATCGGATATTGCATTAATAGCTGTCGTTGGTCGTGGTATGAAAGCTACAAGAGGTACAGCAGGAAGAATCTTCTCTGCACTTGCACACGCACACGTAAATGTTAAGATGATTGACCAGGGTTCAAGCGAATTAAATATAATCGTCGGTGTTGAAGACTCTGATTTTGAAAAGGCTATTCAGGCTATTTATGACATCTTTGTAACAGTTAATTTATAATTTATTGTAATATATATTACTACACAAAATAAGACATATAACTAATTACCTTGATTAGTATATGTCTTATTTTATATGTTCATCAACACGTTTTATACTATAACACTCTTTTTCTAAATAACTCTCTATAATTATTTTTCTGCCGATACTTCTCTGCAATTAAGCAGACTTAGCATAATGAAAAATAATGGTGTAGTTACTACCTGATTAATATTAACAAATGACTGTGCAAGATAGCACAGAACTGCTGCAAGTATTATCCTCAAATTTTCATTCTTCAATGCATTTTTAATACTTGCAATAACAAGTCCGGCATATGTTATTAATCCTATAATTCCAGTAGTTACAAGATATTGCAGACATTCATTATGTGCATTATCATAATATGCATTTGTAACACGATACATTTTATCTCCGTATTTAGCAACCAGATATGGTCTCAATGAATCAGTTCCTATGCCAAACAACTTATTTATAAAAGGCATATCACGATAATCTTTAACTAACACTTTCCATATATATCCTCTATAACTTCCATAGCTGTCACTAAACCTTAAAATCGTTTCAAATTTGCCTAGATCAGCTTCTTTAAATACAGTAGTAAAACAGATAATCAATATTATGTACGCCACAATTCCAACGCCCATAATTAACAGATAGACATTCTTAAATCTCATAACATCTGCTATATATTTCATTTCGATTAATATACTTATTCCTAACATAACCGCCAGAATTAAAATTACTTTATCATTAAATAATGCCTTTGTAAATGTACTTACAATTCTTACCTCTTTCGCATTATCATTAACTTTCAATAATACTTTGACAATTACTTCGATCAATACAAGCGGAAGAATTACCTCACTTATTCTTACTCTCTTGTCCCTGCATTTACCAAAAATTAATGTCAAAAATATAGATGCAAAGATTACAATATATGCACTGTCACACTGACCGCATACCACTCCGGCACCATTAGTTATTAGTGCAGTCAGATAGAAAAACTTCTCCTTTGGTGCTGTACTGTGTAGGTATTTAATAAATAATACAGGAATAGTTAGTGCAAAATAACTTGTATATACATCAACGTGACCTAATGTTGATATGTAGAATAATTTCTGTGAAAATTCCAATTTATCATAAAAGCCAAGAAAATCAATTCCTGCAAATTGCAGAATTCCCACTATTGATACAAGCACACTTCCTATTGCTACAATCCTATAGAAAGTTTCATCTAACTTAAATGTACGTGATATCAGAAAATATACGAAAGTCAGGCAGATTACCGTAGAAAGTCCCATATTTCTTCCCGAAGCACCATTTAGACCATATAAGATATCTCCCGATAAAAGTGTTGAAATCACATTTACTATTAAGAATGCAAACATAAAATAATCACTTACACTGAATCTGATTTCCCTCATCTTTATCTTCTTAAAAATATTTTCAGGTATATAGAATACGGATATTATGAACATTATACCTGTTACAATCAGGAATAATATGTATTTGCAGGTAACTATATCAAAATAATAATTGTGAAAAAATATTGGATAGATTAAAAACATAAAATATACATATAATTTCACCAGTCCATAATTAGAAATATAATTCTTCACTTCTCTCTCCGTTTCCATATACTAACATTGTCCACAATTGCAACACATATTGCATAACAGATTAGCAAGACATAACCTCATACACATTCCGTCATCCGAATAAACATTTCCACCAAATGGTGACTGCATAGAATGATACCACGAGCCACCGGATTGTAACTGATATAAAAGCATCTGATACTCTGAATTATTTGGCTCAATATTCACTGCCATTTTTGCATCTTCTACTGCTTTAATGTTGTTGCCTACACCCATATTAGCAATCGCAGACAAATAATACCATCTTGCATTTCTGTCAGCCATTCCGTTTAATATATTAAGCGCTTCTCTAAAATGTCTTGAACTGATATAATTCTCAGCAGCTCTTAAATGATTCGAATACTCATCATTGCCATATGAATACTGGCCTGAAGAATTGCCAAAACCTCCAAAGCCTCCTCCGAAGCCTCCGTTTCCATAGCCTGCATTATTACCGAATCCTCCGAAGCCTCCATTTCCATAGCCTGCATTATTACTATATCCTCCATTATATGAATAGCCTGCTTCTTTTTCTTTCATAATCTGGTCATACGCCTGCTGTACTTCTTTAAATTTTTCTTCTGCCTGTGCTTTATTAGGATTATTAATATTGGCATCAGGATGATATTTCCTGCTGAGATTTCTATATGCCTTCTTAATCTCTTCGTCAGATGCTCCTCTTGAAATTCCTAATACTGAATATGGATCAATCATGCTGTCCTCCGTTCTTAGAACTCTCCAATCTATCTCTAGATATCTGTGTATATTTAACCCAGACACCAGCATATAATATATTTCTTAAAATCTGTACATTTTCCACAATTGGTAATCTTTCAAATGACTTTGTGCACTCTGCCATCATCATTGTTAACATATTATAACACTTATTTTCGAAATCTTCCTCATAAAAAATATTTTTTAGTGGATTATAATTACCTTTCTTAATATCCTCCTCGATATCTTCGTATGCATCCATAATATATATGAATTTACCAAGATAGAAGCCCATTCTTCTTAAATCTGCCTCCCACTCGTCTTTCTTATATACATATATTTCTGATAAAATATTTCCAAATGCACCAGCGACATAATCGATATTGGTTTCATTTGCTTTCTCATACTCACTTATTTTACGAAGATTATCCGTTATTACCTGCATTTTTTCTTTATAACTTTTTATCGTATTAGAATTCTTTCCTTTTAGAAGAGCCATAAGTATTTTAGCCTTCAGCTTCTTCTCATCATTCCAGTCATCTTCGAATTTGCTATATGCAAGCATAAGATTCACATCGGCACCGTAATCCGTAAATTCATTACTTCTAATATTCTGCTTATTAAATGGATGAATAATACATTTTTCCTTAGTAACATACGATTCAGGTTCATATAGACTTGTAAGCAGCATGACTAAAAAATTAACATCATAGCTTAAAGAAAGACGGCATAGATTACCATGCCGTTTTCCCATAGCTTTACATAAGCCACAATAATATGAACGATATAAATTGTACTCTTTAAATTTCATCTCTGGTTTGTTAATCGTTACATATCCAAACATATATACCTCATTTCCGAGCAATGCGAGGTGGCGAATAAAAGCCACTCTAACTTCTCTTAATAAATTCCGTATAGCATTTCGGACATCTTATTGATATACGTCCTTTATTCTTAGGAATCTTTATCTTCTGTCTGCAATTTGGACATCTGTAGATATGATGTGTTTTTCTAATCTTCATATCTCTTTTAAATGTTGCAAATGCACTTCTTAACTTCGAACTGTATTTGAGATATCTGTTATTTTCTGCATAGCGCTTCTCATAATTTTTTGAGAAACATCTTATATACAGATATATCATAATTGCCAAAGCAAGTAAATACAGCAATCCATTTCTAAATATTGTAGATATAAACAATAATACTATTGATACAACTAATAAAAACTTCGAAAACTGGTCTATACCATATCTGCCATACATAAATCTCTTAAATCTTTCTAACATCGCAAGACCTCCATTTCAACACCTTTATTCTATTAATATTGCGAGGTATGCTTTGTTCATAATTATGAAACATACCTCTAAAACAACATCTTTTTATGCTATATCCTCAAACTGTGAATTATAAAGACTAGCATAGAAACCGTTCTTGGCAATAAGCTCTTCATGATTACCCTGTTCTATGATATCTCCATCTTTCATAACCAGAATCATATCAGCATCTTTAATAGTTGATAATCTGTGAGCAATAACGAAACTTGTTCTGCCTCTCATAAGATTAGCCATAGCTTTTTGTATTCTTGACTCTGTTCTTGTATCAACTGAACTTGTAGCTTCATCTAATATAAGAATCTTCTTATCTGCAAGTATTGCCCTGGCAATAGTAAGGAGCTGTTTCTGTCCCTGTGACACATTACTTGCATCTTCATTTAATTCCATCTGATATCCATCAGGAAGTGTCTTTATGAAGTGGTGTGCATGTGCTGCTTTAGCTGCTGCAATAACTTCTTCATCTGTCGCATCAAGACGTCCATATCTTATATTCTCCATAATTGTTCCCTTGAACAACCATGTATCCTGAAGAACCATACCGAAATTATCTCTCAAGTCATATCTGTTAAAATCTTTAATGTCGTGTCCATCTACCTTAATACTTCCTGTATTGGCATCATAGAATCTCATTAATAATTTAACCATTGTAGTCTTACCTGCACCTGTTGGACCGACAATCGCAACTGTCTGCCCTGGTTTAACTTCGCAACTGAAATCATGAATAATTATTTTATCAGGTTTGTAACCAAATGATACGTGGTCAAATGTTACGTTGCCTTCTACATTATCAAGTTTAACCGGATTCTCAACATATAATTCTTCTTCCGGCTCGTCAAGGAGTTCAAATACCCTTTCTGCTGCCGCAACCATTGACTGGAACATATTAGATACCTGTGCAAGCTGTGCAATAGGCTGTGTAAATGATCTTACATACTGGATAAATGACTGGATATCACCTATCTCAATTGTGTGGTTAATTACAAGGAAACCACCTACAACTGCTACTGCCACATAACCTAAGTTACTAATAAATGACATAATTGGCTGCATCATTCCTGATAAGAACTGTGATTTCCATGCTGATTTATAAAGCACTTCATTAGTCTTATTGAATTCATCTAATACAATGTCCTCTCTGTTAAATGCTTTAACAATATTCTGGCCACTGTATACCTCTTCAATCTGTCCGTTTATTTTACCTAAATATTTCTGCTGTGCAACGAAATATTTCTGAGATTTCTTTACAACTAAACCAACCATCATTCCTGATAAAGGAAGAATAACTATTGCTATAAGAGTCATTATAGGGCTGATGCTGAGCATCATTATAAGAATACCTATAACTGTAGTAACCGAAGTAATTAACTGCGTAATACACTGGTTTAAACTCATCTGTAATGTATCAACATCATTAGTAATTCTTGATAAAATTTCACCTACATTACGTGATTCATAATAACTTATTGGTAATCTGTTAAGTTTCTTGGAGATGGCATCTCTTAAGTTATAACACATTTTCTGTGATACACCTGTCATTAACCAGCCCTGTATAAATGAAAATAACGCACTGACTGCATACATTCCTAATAATATTCCAAGAATAACACCTATTCTGTGAAAATTAATTCCGCCTGTTCCTGCAATCATTTTTCCAAGACCTTTACCAAGCTCTGTTGTAGCTTTACCTAATATCTTAGGCCCTGCAATTGTAAATATCGTGCTGCCGATTGCAAATACCATAACCATCGCAATCTGAAGTGTATATGCCTTTGCAAATGACATCAATTTCTTAATTGTTCCTTTGAAATCTTTAGCCTTTTCAGCAGGTGCACCAAATCCTCCGCCTCCGTGACCACTTCGTCTTCTCTGCTCTGCCATTATGCATTACCTCCCTTCAACTCTTTTTCTGATAACTGGGATTTTGCAATTTCCTGATATGCTTCACATGAAGCTAATAATTCTTCATGTGTTCCTTTACCAACTATCTTACCTTCATCTAACACTATTATCTGGTCTGCATGAAGAATTGTACTGATTCTCTGTGCTACGATAATAATAGTTGAATTACTGAGGTTCTGGTTAAGTGCCTTTCTAAGAACCACATCTGTCTTATAATCAAGTGCTGAAAAGCTGTCATCGAATAAGAAAATCTGTGGTCTTTTTGCGATTGCTCTTGCGATTGATAATCTCTGTTTCTGTCCTCCGGAAACATTTGTACCGCCCTGTGCAATTTCTGATTTATATTTATCAGTTTTAGAATCTATGAATTCTAATGACTGGGAAATCTCTGCTGCAAGTTTCATATCATCATCGCTTACTTTTTCACCTGCAAATTTAATATTTGATTCAATATCACCTGAGAACAATACACCTTTCTGAGGCACAAAACCTATTAAATCTCTTAATTTATGTTGTGAAATGTCTCTTATATCCACACCATCAATAGTGATACTTCCATCACTTACATCATAGAACCTTGGTATCAGATGAATAAGTGTCGATTTACCACAACCTGTACTACCGATTATAGCTGTAGTCTTACCTGGTTCTGCCGTAAAGTTAAGTCCCTCTAATGCATTTTCATCGGCACCCGGATATTTGAAATTAACATTGTTAAATGATAATACGCCTTTTAAGTTATCTAACTTCTTATCATTTTCAATACAATTATCTGCGTTATGAATTGTTGGTTCTGTCTCGATTATTTCATCAATTCTTGTTGCTGCAACACCTGCTCTCGGAAGCATAATTGAAATCATTGTAAGCATTAAGAATGACATAATTATCTGCATTGCATATGTGATAAATGCCATCATATCACCAACCTGAAGTCTGCCGTTATCAATGCCCTTAGCTCCCATCCATACGATAAGAACTGTAATTGCATTCATTATAAACATCATAATAGGCATCATAAATGTCATAACCCTGTTAGTAAATAACTGTGTTGACATTAAGTCCTTATTGGCATCTTCAAATCTCTCTTCTTCTTTCTTCTCTCTTGAAAATGCTCTGATTACTAATACACCTGTAAGAATCTCTCTGGATACAAGGTTTAACTTATCCATAAGTTGCTGCATTATCTTGAATTTAGGAAGTGCAATAGACATAAGTATTAACACCGTTCCTATGATAACGATTACTGCGAGTACAATTATCCAGTCAAGTCCTGTATCTGTCTTTAAGACCTTAATGATACCGCCTATTGCAAGTACTGGTGCGTACATTACCATTCTGAACATCATTACTGTAACCATCTGTACTTGCTGGATATCGTTTGTACTTCTTGTAATTAATGAAGCTGTAGAGAATTTATCCATCTCTGTGTTAGAATATGATACAACCCTCTTAAATACATTATTTCTAAGTGTCATACCTACTCTTGCAGCTAATATTGATGCAAGTAATCCTGCAAAAATCGAAGCAATCATACCTATAACTGCATATCCTAACATTGTAAGACCTTTCTTAATGAGGTAATTGGTCTGTATCTTATCTGTATCCACACCAACCTTCTTATATTCAGCCTTAACAAATACAGTTGCCTGACTTGATATCATTGTATCGCCATATTCGTCTATTTTATCTTCAGCAGCTTTTCTCTGTGCTAATATGTCCTCTTTAGACATCATTCCTGCCGCATATGCTGCTTTCATCTGTTCTAATGAACCGTCCTGTTTACTTTCCATTCCTGATATCATAACAATAGGAATACCAATTATATCATTTAATTTATCGATATTTTTCCGGTTATCAGTCGTTAATTTATAGATTCCATTATCATTTAATTTATAACATTTATTAACAACCTCTATTTCATCATCACTTAAAAGCAAACAGATATTTTCATATGTTTCTGCACTCATTTTCTCGGGTGCAACATTTTCAATACCTCCATTAGTTATACCGACATCGACAATATCACTGGTATAAGATGGTAATGCCAGATCGCAATATGCCTGAACAACAAGTAATGCAATTATGACAAGTATTATTCCGATATGGTCTTTCCAATACTTAAATAATTTACCCATTCTACTGTTTTGTCTCCTTTCCTTTACCTGAATTTTTTCCTAATTCATTTTCAAATTCTCTTTCAATTATTTCTGACATCTCTGTAATTATCTCCGAAAGTGTCTCTATCTTCTCTGCTCCCATATTGATAATAATTGTATTGAGACAATCATTCAGATTATCAAGTATGGATTTTCTTTGCTCAATGCCTTTATCAGTAATAGACACATATACATTTCTTCTGTCATCAGGGTCCATCACTCTTAGAATATATTCTTTTTTCTCCATAGTATTCAACATTCTCGATACCTGTGGCATTGAAATTTTGAGTTTCTTAGCTATTTCAGATACTTTTACGCCTTTTCTGTCAGGATATTCTCTTCTGACTCTGTCTAACATTTCTAATGTACACATTTCTATAGGTGAAATTTTACCATTCATAATGTTTCGATGTGCCTTATTCATCTTCATTATAGATGTTATGAGTCTATCCCTTAATAAAGCAGCTTCTTCTTCATTCATCGTTTCCATTTTATATATTTTTCACCTTCTTTATATTTATTTAATAAAGTTAATATTTAACATTGTTAACTATTAACGGACGCAATTATATCTCTATCGTAAATATATGTCAATAAAATAAATATAAACTTTTTGAAAAGTGTTTGGGAAAATTTAGGAGTTATAGAATTATAGAGCAAAATTTTTCTACGAAAAATGTATGTATCCTGGCAAAAGTGTTTGGGAAGTACAAAAATCGCCAGCCATAACCGGCTGACGATTTATAGATTTTAATCTTTATAATTTATTATTTTGATTATAAGTCTAGAGAATTTAAAACTTCTAATATTATAACTTACTCTGTTGCTTTACCAAGGAAGAATATGGTCTGATTTGAATATACAAGTATATCCTTTGTATCATTCTCATTTATATAGACTTTTGAACCAACCTCAATCCTTGAACTACATAAATCTTTCTCTGGCAGTTTTAAATTATCTTCTTCATTTACATCACCATAATATTTATAGTTTTCATAACCAACTACATCTGCCTCTGTCTTATCTTTATAGACAAGCATTGATGATTTCTGTTCATATAAAGTACCATTTACATACAGATACATTTTCTGTATCTCGCCTGATGGATGCCCTGTCTCTTCTTCAACTACTGACTGAGAAGCCTTAGTTGTGACTGCATTGTTCGTTGAATCTGTTGTCTTTTTGCTGCCACAGGCAGATAATACTAATACGGAGCAACATATAGCCATTATAAGTTTTTTCTTCATAAGTTACCTCCTAACCCAAACATTCCTACATATTTCTAAATTTATCAAATCTTTACTCAAAGAATTTCTTAATCTTCTCAATATCAGAAGTCATACTGACTAATAGCATATCAAGTACAGTAAGTGCAACCATTGACTCCACAACCACTACTGCTCTTGGAACAATAATCGGATCGTGTCTGCCTTTGATATTAATGCTTATATTCTCACCTGATTTATTGACAGTTTTCTGCTCTTTAAATATAGATGGGGTTGGCTTAAAGTATGCTCTTACAAGCACATCTGAACCATCACTGATTCCACCAAGTATTCCGCCTGCATGGTTAGTCATCTTAGTGATATTCCCATTATCATCTGCGATAAAATCATCATTATTCCCGGAACCAAATGCTTTCGCAACTTTTGTTCCGTCACCAACCTCAAAGGCTTTGACAGCACCGATAGATACTATGGCTTTGGCAAGATTAGCATCAAGTTTCTCGAATACAGGTTCACCAATACCAGCTTTCATTCCACTTACGACACATTCTACTACACCGCCTACGCTGTCGCCTTCTGCCCTTTTATCATCTAACAGCTTTTCTGCCCTGTCAGCAGCTTCCTTGTCAGGCATATATAACATATTATTAAATATTTCTTCTGAATCGAATTTATCCATATCGATTTCTACATCACCAATAGTTTTTGTGTATGCATTTACATTTATTCCAAGACTCTTTAAAATCTTACTTGCAATTGCACCCGCTGCTACTCTTGCGATAGTCTCTCTGCCTGATGAACGTCCGCCACCGCGATAATCCCTGAAGCCATATTTCATATCAAATGTGTAATCTGCGTGTCCCGGTCTGTAATAAGATGCTATCTCCGAATAATCATTTGAGCGTTGTGTCTTATTGTACACTATCATCGAAACAGGTGTACCTGTTGTCTTACCCTCAAATGTACCGGATAATATTTCTACTTTATCATCTTCGCTTCTTGGTGTGGAGTACTTAGACTGTCCCGGTTTCCTTCTGTTAAGAAAGACCTGTATATCATCTTCATTTAACTCTACACCTGCCGGGCAGCCATCTACTACTACGCCGATTCCTTTTCCATGTGACTCTCCCCAGGTTGATATCTTAAATATATTTCCAAAGCTAGAACCTGCCATTTTCTATTCCTCACTATTAATCTAATAACTACTTCTGTAATTAATCTTCGTATAAAGGATATTTGTCTGTTAATGTCTTAACTAATGCCATTGCCTGTTCCTTGTTAGCATCAACATCTTTAACAAGTAATGAAATAGCTTCTGCAATAACGTCCATATCTTCTACAACCATTCCTCTTGATGTAACTGCAGGTGTACCAAGTCTGATACCACTTGTTACAAATGGAGATGCAGGATCATTAGGAATAGTATTCTTATTACATGTAATGTTAGCGGCATCTAATAATTTCTCACACTCTTTACCCGTAACATTCATATTTCTTAAATCAACAAGCATTAAGTGATTATCTGTACCACCCGAAATAAGATTAAAGCCTCTGTCTGTAAGTCCTTTAGCAAGTGCCTGTGCATTATCTTTAACACCTTTCATATACACTTTAAAGCTGTCATCTAATGCTTCCTTGAAGCAGACTGCCTTAGCTGCGATAACATGCATAAGCGGACCACCCTGAATACCTGGGAATACTGCTTTATTAAAGTTGAACTTCTTAGCACTTTCTTCATTGCATAAGATCATACCACCACGAGGTCCTCTTAAAGTCTTATGTGTTGTTGTAGTTGTAACATCAGCATAAGGAATTGGGCTCATATGAAGTCCTGTAGCAACAAGACCTGCGATATGTGCCATATCTACCATAAGATATGCACCAACTTCATCTGCTATCTCTCTGAATTTCTTGAAATCAATTTCTCTTGGATATGCGCTTGCACCTGCAATGATAAGTTTTGGTTTTGCTTCCTTGGCAATCTTTAATACTTCATCATAATCAATATATCCATCATCAGTAATTCCATAAGGAACGATATGGAAATATTTACCTGAAATATTAACAGGACTTCCATGTGTAAGATGTCCACCATGTGCAAGATTCATACCCATTACTGTATCACCTGGCTCTACCATTGCGAAGAATGCTGCAAGGTTAGCCTGAGCACCTGAATGTGGCTGTACATTTGCATAATCACAACCGAATAACTTCTTTGCTCTTTCAATTGCAAGAGTCTCTACTATATCTACATATTCGCAGCCACCATAATATCTCTTACCTGGATAGCCCTCTGCATATTTGTTAGTAAGATGACTTCCCATAGCTGCCATAACTGCTTTACTTACTAAATTCTCTGAAGCGATAAGCTCTATATGAGTTCTCTGTCTTTCTAATTCCTGCTGCATAGCTGATGCTACTTCAGGATCGTATGATTTTACATTATCAAATGAAAACATTCTCTTCCTCCAATCTTAAATACAATGAAACTGTAATCTCACTATTTCACAATATTTACTCTAATAATAATATAGCTTAAAATGTCAAAATAAACATTTCGACACCTTAAGCTAGTATAACATAATTTTTTTATAATTAAAACTGTTTTTTATTCTGTTCTAAGTGCAATAACAGGATCCTTCTTAGAAGCAACCCTTGCCGGAATAAGACCTGCTATAAATGTAAGAATAATACTTATAACTACAAGTGCAACACCACCTGAAACTGGAAGTTTAGACATACCTGAAATATCCGTAATATTCTTAATGATAATATTAATCGGAATATTAAGTAATAATGTAATTATAATTCCAATCATACCTGCCACGAAACCAACTATAACTGTCTCTGCGTTAAATACTCGTGATACATCTTTCTTAGATGCACCAATACTTCGTAATATACCGATTTCCTTAGTTCTCTCAAGGACTGAAATATAAGTAATAATACCAATCATAATAGAAGACACCACAAGCGAAATTGCTACAAATGCGATAAGTACATAACTGATTGCATTAATAATTGTGCTGACTGATGACATCATAAGTCCGACATAATCTGTATACTCAATTTCTTCTTTACCCTCTGCCTTCAGCTTGGCATTATATTCATCTATAATATCAACTATTTTCTCTTTAGATTTGAAATCTTTAGGATAAATATTAATTGATGCAGGGTCTTCAAGATTAGCAACACCAAGCTTAGTTAAATTAGCTTCATAACTGTTCTCTGCAAATGGTTCTCCTGTAAATACATCAACTGCAGGATTGGCTAACTGCTCCTTAACAATATCACTGTCATTAACTGTATTTATGAGATATTGTGTTAATTTATTCGTATAAGCAACATTTGTGGTGATTGATGCGTTGCTTGCATCTCCATTTGGTTTTAAGATACCAACTATCTTAATGTCTACGGATTTAGCTAATAACTGTTTCATAAATTCTTCATCAGAACTCATATCTTTGTATCCGTTGCCATCTTTAACATAAACGTCTGTATTTACCACAAGTTTAAATGTCTGATTTAATAATTCATCATAAGTAAAACTTACCTGTTCGTCATTCAGATTCTCTTCCGGAACATTACCCATCTGCATCTGCGCAAATACTTTCTGCAACTGGCTGATATCTATAAGACCGAGTGCATATAAAGAATACTCGGAAATCATATCATCCTTATCGACTACTAAGACAACTTCATTATATTCCTGTGGAAGTCTGCCCTCTAAAATGTCATACTGTGACTTGATTAATTCCTCATTATCAATCATTTCTGACCATGCATCTGTGTTTCCCATCATCGACATACTTCCACCCTGAGTCATCTGGTCCATTCCAAGACTTTCAAATACTGTACTTGGATTAACCTTAAATATTCCCTTGGATGTGTCTGCCTTATAAATATTTAAGTCCACATCATATGAATACTGAATATCATTTGTTAAATCTTTAATGCCTGATTCATCACTTTCAATATATGACATAAAACTCTTTAAATCATTTACGGTAACGGATGTTAACATCTTGTTAATCATATCCGACATCATACTGTTAGAATATATTCTTCCTGGCTGTTTATCCTCTATCTTCTTCTCTTCGCCCATTCCAAGGAACGAACTGTAATCAACAGCTGTCTTCTGAATCGTCAGTGGATAACCGGAAAGTGTATCCTGCTCAACTCTATGAATATATGAACGCATACCATGTGAAAGTGACAGGATAAGTGCAATTCCTATGATACCGATACTTCCTGCAAATGCTGTTAATATCGTTCTGGCTTTCTTAGTCATAAGGTTATTAAGACTTAATGAAAGTGCTGTTGCAAATGACATACTTGTCTTTTGCTTCTTAGCTTTCTTACCTGTTTCTTCCGATTTATTATTCTTAGAATCCTGCTTATCTGTAGCCTTGTCATCATCACACTCTTTACCATTATAAGGATTAGTATCATCTACCACCTTACCATCAAGTAAACGGATTATTCTTGACGAATATTTATCTGCAAGTTCCGGATTATGTGTAACCATAATGATTAATTTATCTTTAGAAATATCTTTAAGTATATTCATAATCTGAATACTTGTAGCTGAATCAAGTGCTCCTGTAGGCTCATCTGCTAGGAGAATATCAGGATTATTTACTAATGCTCTTGCAATAGCAACTCTCTGCATCTGTCCGCCTGACATCTGATTAGGTTTCTTATGTATCTGGTCTCCAAGTCCAACCTTCTCTAATACCTCCATTGCACGTTTTCTTCTCTCACTCTTCGATACACCTGATAATGTAAGTGCAAGTTCTACATTAGATAAAACTGTCTGGTGAGGAATAAGATTATAACTCTGGAATACAAAACCTATTCTGTTATTACGATATGTGTCCCAGTCTTTATCCTTATATTTCTTAGTAGATATATCATCTATAGATAAATCACCATCTGTATATCTGTCTAATCCACCAATAATATTTAACAATGTTGTCTTACCACAACCGGACTGACCGAGTATCGACACGAATTCATTTTTTCTGAACTTGATTGAGACACCTTTAAGTGCCTTAACTGTCGTATCGCCAGACACATAGTCTTTTGTTATGTTCGTTAACTCTAGCATTTATTTCTCCTTTTTACTTATTTTCATTTAGTTTTACATTATAAAGCCTTGATTTTTTATATGCAAGTGACTTTTGTAATTTTATTTTTTTATAATGAAATTTTTTCTCATATAATATCACAACACAAAATCACAACAAAAATAATAACCGCCATAGCTTCGCGTGATATTCTCATGTCTGCTTAACAGGAAATATCATACAAAACTAAAGCGGTTACATATCAATTTTTCTTAAATGTTCTAATTAGTACGAAATAACCTCATGGCCGTCTTCTGTAACTAATACCTGAATCTCCCACTGTGCAGATGGTTTCTTATCCTCAGTGTAAACTGTCCAGCCATTATTGTCATCTACGAATACATTTGCTCTTCCCATATTAACCATTGGCTCAATTGTGAACATCATTCCCGGAACCATAAGCATCTCTGTTCCTTTCTTCGTAACATAGCTTACAAATGGCTCTTCGTGGAATTCAAGTCCGACTCCATGACCACCGATTTCTTCTACAACGGAGTAACCATTTGATTTGACATAATCATTTATTGCCTGCCCCATATCTCCGAGGAAATTCCATGGTTTAACCTGTTCAAGTCCTATCTCAACAGCTTTCTTTGTAACTTCTACAAGTTTTCTGTTCTCCTCGCTTACATTTCCCATACAGAACATTCTTGATGAATCTGAGAAATATCCATTGTATATTGTAGAAACATCTACATTTATGATATCTCCATCCTTCAAAATATCATGAGGCGATGGTATTCCATGACATACCTGGTCATTAATAGATGTGCATACGCTCTTAGGAAATCCCTCATAATTAAGTGGTGCGGGTATTCCACCCATTTCAAGTGTTTTACTATGAACAAGCATATTTATCTCTTCTGTACTCATTCCTATTTCAATATTTTCTGCCACATAATCAAGAACAGCTATATTTATCTTGGCACTTTCTTTTATTCCCTCTATATCAGCTTTTGTCTTTAATAATCTTTTACTTGGAACTATACAGCCTTTTCTTCTATACTGTAACATCTTCTCATCTATTATCTGGTGACAATATTTATATTTTTTACCACTTCCACAAGGACATGGATCGTTTCTTCCTATTACTTTAATGTTTGGGTTCATCTTTAATGACATAATATCTCTCCATTCCACAGACACTTGATATTGAATATTAAAGAAATCACAATGTAATTAATACTATTTCGGTTTCTCTGATTACATATTTGTGGTGTCTGCAACACAAATACCATACTAATAATACTCTTTTTGAAATATTTTTTCAATGCAAATGAATACGAAAATTTATCATTAATTAAAATGTGGTTGTGCCTTAACGATTATTAACCGTTAGAGCAACAACCACATTTATTTAATATTCTAATCATTAAAATCACTATTATTAATCAATGCAACTATATTCGCCAATCTTGCATCTGTGTATTCATCTTCACCTAATACAGGTCTTTCGACCAATTCCTCGTGAAGATACTCTATACCACCTCTTACATACGAATTAAATAAATCCATATTCTCCTGTACTTCTTCTACCGTCTTTGGCCCGCTAAAAGCTCTTTCGATTCTTTCTTCCTTTGTAAGTTCTGTAGAATCATCAAGTAATAATACCATTTTCATTATATGTAATAAATCATGTCTCACATTATTTAACTGTGTCAATTGAATATTTCTTACATCGCCTTTATCCTCTTCAACCTTTTTCTTTAGTTTTAACCCAATTACTGCGGCTAATGGATACAATTCATATAATGTTCTTATATATGATTCCTGGATATTATTCTGTTTCCACAATTCATCTAAGTAAGTGGCATGTTTTCCACTTATTTTAACATCACTATTAAAATATTGAAGTTTTATATTTTCATTCATTTATCACACCTACTTTCTCACAATTCTTGCACTGTTTTCTTCCGGTTCTTTTTCAACCTCATATTTATAATCAGGCAATGTATATTTTTCAAGTCCTGATGCTGTCCAGTCTTTATCAAGCATAAATATTATTACCTGCTCTGCCGCTTCTGGCAGAACACCTGCTACCAAACCAATATTTTTATCACTAAGTTTTGAAAACGGTCCATCTAGGACTAATGGAAGATTTAATACATCGCTTTGTTTAAGAGTCTCATTATCTTCTTTCTTCTTTTTCTGAGCCAATTCTAATATACTTACAATGAATACAAAATTACGTGCTATTATCTCACCCTCTGAAAGATTGAACTCTTCTATCTTCATTCCGTCATTTCCAAGCTTATGATAATATAGATGTAATTTATAATCATCTTCCATCTGTGCATATTTCTCTTTCTCATTAAACATCTCTTCGAACTTCTGCTTAATAATTGCATTTAATTCGCCAATCAACGGTTCTTCGCGTTTTTTCAAAATGTCAGTCACCTCGTCATATAGAGCCTCTGCGTAATCTATCATTCGTTGTATTCTACGATTTTCCAATGTATTAGCCGTTTCTTTTTTCTCTTCCTGTTCTAATCCCTTTAATCTTAACCTTGCACTTTCAATATTTCTCTCACGCCTTGCTATTTCATTAAAGGCATCAGTCATTCTCCTCTTGTTGGCTTCCATTCTTCTTCGTTCATCCTTAAAATTAATCTTCGTATCAATTCTTTCCTTTAAATCTGCCATTTCCTTTTTCTCATTATCTAATTCATCCATAGTTCCTTCTATATTACTTGCCTTTTCTGCAATATCTTTTGCAAAATCAGTAATATTATTTTTCCACATTTCTAATACAGTCTTGTATGAATTAATTGTTGTAGAATTAACATTCCCAGTAATTTTATTTCTTAATGCATTCAAAGTCTCAATTTCTTTTTCTGTAATCTCATTACCACATATACACTTCTTATTCTCAATCAGATAATCAATTGTATCAGTTGTTATATCAGGAATTGTATTAACATCATCCTTTTTATCTTTATCATTTTCAAGAATATTATTAATGTCACTTAACATCGACATTGCAAAATATTTATAGCCATCTTTACTGAATTCTTTAATGATATCCGCATAATTTGATTTTATAATCTCTTCACTTTTATTAGCTGTTTTTTCTACTTGCTCATATCTTCTTTGTTCCTCTTCTATCTTCTTATTTGAATTAAGAATTTCTTCTGCTCTATTAACTTTTTCTCTAAATTCTTTGTAATCTTCTTCTTGTTCTTCCTTCTCTTTTGACCATTTTTCTATAAGTGTTTCCTGTTCTTCTATTTGTCTTTTTATATCATTAAATTTAGTACTGCTTCCACTTATTCTTTTTTTCAATTGTCTTATAAGACATTTAGACCTGTCATTTAATAATTGCTCTTTCATTTTTACTAACGGAGTTATTCCCATTAATGAACTTATAGACTTCTTTAGTTCATTATTAGTTGTCTTTTCATCACTCCATTTTTCACCATCAAAGAAGAAATATGCTGATAAATCTTTTGGAAATAAAAGTTTTATCGTATCCTCTGCCTTACCTTTTTCTTCACTTTTAGAGCTGTCATTATCTTTCCAGTCACTCCATCTTCCATCTTTTTCTTTACTTTTGAACCATAGTTTTTCTTCAACTAATTTAGATGTCATACTTGGAAATTTTCTTGCATATTTTGCTTCTCTTCTGAAAATATATGACATATCTTCATCTATAATTTCCAGTTCAACTGATACCGATGCATCATCGATACTTCCAAGTCCTGCTAATACATCTTTATTTAAGAGTATTGTATTTCTCTGCGTACCATATTTTGTATCGATTATCTCTCCATAAAGTCCCCAACGAAACGCCTGTGCTAATGTAGTTTTACCAAATGTATTCTCACCCATAATGACCGTTACATTTTTCTCATCATCACAAGAGAATTCTATCTCATGTTCACCTTTATATCTCATAAAATTGTTTATCTTAATTCTCTTAAATTTCATGCTGCTGTTCCTCCTTATCAACTATTTTTCTAATCTCTTTTTCTATAATTTTTATCATAGCATCATCATCATACTTATTAGTTCGAAGATTATTACCCTCATACATTCTAATCAGGTTGAATAAATAATCTAATTTTTCCTTATCTACGTTGTTCTCATTCATCTGTATCTTCCTCCTTTAATCTTTCCATTTCTTCATCTAAATCAAGATATATATTATAGGCTTCCTGTATTGTGTCTATCGCATCAAAGCCTTCTCTTTTATTTATTGCAGATTTTGTGAATTCCTGAATTCTTAACATTTCACCTACAATAATCCCTTTATCTTCTTCATAATTGTCACTATGAATCATCAAAAATGGTCTTGGCAATGTAATAAAATCATATATTATTGCAATATCTTTTCCTTTGGCTTTCCTTAGAAGTCGTCCTCGCCTTTGAATAAATTCTTTCGGATTCTGACTACTTGCCAGAATAAAAGCCTTCTGAATATTAGGAATATTTACGCCCTCATCAAGACATCTGATTGCTGTTAAAACCTGATACATTCCTCTGTCAAAACATTGCTTTATAGTTTCTCTTTCATATATGTCTTCATCAGCCGTAAATTTATGTACACTCATTCCTAATTCGTCTTCTATCATTTTATTAACTAATAATATTTGCTTTTCTTCTTCATCTGTATTTTCGTCTATTACTTTTGTTGCTCCGCAATATACCAGAATATGTGAATCATCACGATATTTTTCCATATATTTTTTTAGAAGTCCTATTTTATCTTTTGCACCTGCAATAATTCTTCTTCGTTGAAATGCTTTTAGTTTACCTACTTCATTTAGTTTCCTTTTACCATTTTTATTTACATAACATTTACTCATTTCCTTAGTAATTCTTATATATTCACTTAATTCCTCATCAGATAGAAATGAATAAATTATATGATATTCATACTGGCATAAATTACCTTCTTCAATAGCTCGTTCTAACGGATATTCAATACACCTGTCTTTAAAATATCTAAATATGGCATCTGTCCCTGATTTATCTCTATGCCTTTCTATAGTTGCTGATAGAGCCAGACGATATTTAATATTTTCATTAAGACATTCCACCATACCTTTCGAGCCAACATTATGTGCTTCATCTACAACTAATAATATGTTTTCATCACATGTAAAGTTCTTGAAAATGTTCTGAAATTTTTCACTTTTAAAAGTATCATTTGTAGTAATACAGATATATGGTTTTTTTAGCAATTTGAATCTTTTATTGGCATCAATTAAATGTTTATACCATTCTTTATCCTTTGATTGCCCGTAAGCTAATATAGGATTCGTCCCCCACTTAACTAAATCTTCCTCCCATTGAGTTATCAGATGTATATATGGACAAATAATGTATACAGCAACGTTATTGTCTAATTCAGTTGCCAGATACTCTATGCTTCCCAATGCCGTAATAGTCTTTCCTGTACCTGTTGCCATATCATATATTCCTGTAAAGCCCTGCTTTTTCCAATTAATAATTGCCTCTCTCTGATAATCTAACAATTTAATCGTATCAGGTATCTTAATAAATACATTTTTCTTTAATCTGTTAACTCCACTTCCAAATTGTTTTTCATCAACTTTATAATCTATATCTCCACACCTGTAAGCCAGTAATTTATCTATTATAATCTTAGGAAATGGTATTACCTTTAACTTACTTGTATTATCTTCTAAGAGTCTCTTGAAATTACTTTCCATTTCATCTACATATTCTTTTTGCTCGGCAGAGTTGCAATCAGAAAATACCGTAATTAATTCAAAGTTATTTTCAAACCCATTTTCCGAATCATTCATTGAACCTGAAAAAGCTATTCGGTCTCCTGCTTCATCATAGGCTATGCCAAATTTCTCATGATAAATATTTATTCCATTATCATCTTCCATAAATGCAATTTTGAAATTCAATACACCGTTTGCCACTAAAGTAGCTACTATATTAAGTCTTTCCTTTGCAAACTCATCTATCGGATTAGTAAGCGATACATCAAGTGCTTCTACAAATGCCTTTTCCTTTGTTTTATATCCTAAATTAATTGCTTCTATGTCCTCTTTACTCAATTTTGGAGAACATATAACCTCTATTTTTCCGCCATTTCTCTCCATAGCAGCTAAACCCACAGATAACATTTCTAATGAAGTAGTTGAGAAATATCCAACTGCGCGTCTGTATAGCTTTGCATTTTCTAAAAGCGGAACTAAAAAATCTAAAGCTACATTATCATTCATGTCTGAACGATACATACGCTTACATTTCATATCCTTGAACATCTTCGTACCTCCTAATCTACATTCTCTATCGTTTCTACACCATATTTTCTACAATTCCTCTAACGCATCTATAAGACTTTCAATATTCTCTTCTGTCGTATATCTTCCGATACTCGCTCTTACTGTACCTGCATATTCTTCGCTATGAAGCCACTTATGGATATACGGTGCACAATGATAACCTGTCCTTACTGCAATATCAAAATCTTCATCTAGAATTTTTCCAACCTCATCAGCCTTATAACCCTTTACATTGAAGGATACAATTGCGATATGATTATGCATATTTGCAGGCAGATACAATTTTATATTTCTGTTTTTCTTTAATCCGTCTATAAGCTTGTCTGTCAGTTTTTTCTCGTATTTGTATACATCTTCTATCATATTATGTTCTATATTATCCAGTGCAGCACTTAGTCCCGCTATGGCTACGATATTGTGGCTTCCAGGCTCCTGACCGACAGTTATCTCCTCCGGCATATGAAGATTAAGCGAGTCACTTCCTGTTCCACCTGCTATGTATGGTGCTAATTCATATTTATTATTAGTTATAAAGCCTGCTGCCCCAAATGGACCATACAGACTTTTATGGCCTGCAAATGCTATGAAATCAGCATTTATAAAATGGCTATTTGCTCTATCTTCAATAATTTTTACAAGTCCTAATGATTGTGAAGCATCTAATATATTAATTGAGTTATATTCCTTACCATACTCAAAGATACTCTGTACCGGTAAAATATATCCTGTAACATTACTTATGTGATTACAGCATATTAAAGCCGGAGGTTCCATTGCAAAATCATATTTAACCTTATCTAAATCAATCTCTAATGTCTCGGGATTAATTGGAAGTTCACGTATTATTAATCCACTCTTTATGCTTTCTCTTTTACTCTTAAGTAAAGCAAGAGTTCTTGCAACTGCATTGTGTTCATATGGCGATACATATACAACTGCATCATTTTTAGAATTAACTGCCTCTAACCCATTTATAATCTGATTTAGTGCAATTGTTACTGATGGAGTAAATACAACATTGTGACAATCTCCATATACCAGATTCACTATTTTATCTCTTGTATTCTCAAGCAGCTCATTTAATTTTCTTGCAGCCTTATATGAACCTCTGCCAGTATTAAACGCACAATTACGGTTAGTTCTGTCCATTATCTCATAGACTTCCTCTGGTTTTGGATATGTAGTTGCGGCATTATCTAAGTAAATCATTTTTAGCACTTCCTTTACTTCAACATCTGCTCTAATATCTTTATCATTGCTGAAACTTTCTCATTCATTTCAAGTGAATCACCAAATTCATTAATTGTTGATTCGACTGCATTAATAAGATAATCACTTACACCATCATCATCAGCCTTGTTATAATATTTCTCTACAATGTTTCCATTAGAATCTGTGAATACTATCTTCTGCTTTCCGTCAGTATTTTCTGAGATATCATTTATTCCGGAGGCTTCGTCAATTACTTCCTTTAACGCTGTAAGATATCTCTCTTCGCAGCTATCGTCCCAGTTCTCTACATACATACCGATAAGATTATGTGAAATCTCTGAAATAATAACTTTATTATTGTGTGTCTTCAGCGAATTAAGCAGCATAATAAACTGATTAAGTCTCTGGCTTACTACTGAACTTGATACCTTTTTCTCCACTGAATCATTCCAGTTCATAAGCACTCTGTATAAATCATCCCGTTTTGCACCACCAAATAATTCCTTAGTGGCTTTTTCAAGTTGCCTATACTTTATATCAATAAATCCATCGAGTTTTTGCTTCATCCTTCTAACATCTTCTACTAATTCTTTATATGAGAAATCTCCATTTGCTCCGAGAATATCAGGAAGCTCTTCTAACAGATAATCTCTTGGATTAATATCTACTCTTTTTAAAGATTTAATGAACTTATTGAGTTTCTTATCAGAATATTTACTTACAAGTGTATATTGTGGTAAACCTCTTACCCATTTCTGAATAAGCTGCATAGTTATATTCATTTTGTCATATCCTGCTTCAGAATACTTCTCTATATCACCGCCAAATACATAATATAAACGTTTGCCATATTCTTCTTTATCATACCATCCACGCTCTATCAACATGCTGTATTCATAAGGCTTATCACAGATATTATTTAATGTTGTTCCATTAAAAGATACCTCTTTATCATGGTAATAGATAACAACTGCTCTTTTAATACTGGTTATTTCATTAGCAATATAGATAGGTATAACTCCCTTTCTTGCACCGATATTTTCACCTTGCAGCCTGTCAAATAATTTTCCAAAACTTACTTTTTTACCATTGCATTTTTTTACAAAATCGCCGATTATACCATACACACATATTGTTCCGCTGTCATAAATTCCTTTTTTAACGGCTCTGTAAATAGTCGCTTCAGGACTTGTCCCTGTTTCATACTTAGTAACGTCACCATTTGTGAGAATTTCATCGATAATCTTAATTCTGGCTTTTCTTATTGGAGCAGAAAGTGTATTTTTATTAATCATCTCATTATTGATTTTAGGCGCATTATTATAGTAATTACTGCATATCCGACTTAATAGTCTGTTAAAGCCCACCTCTGAATATACATCTTCTATGTTTTCTAATGTAGTGTATGTTACTATAACTGACCTCTTGTATTCAGGCATAAAATTATATTTTATAATTTCATTTACCTCATAAATTAAATCCTGAATATACAATTCTAATTCCTGCACTAATGCCTTATTGCTTTCAATAAATTCATTATCACCTGACAATTCCCTTGCTGCCATATATTTCTTAATATAGCTATAACCTGTAAATGCATATTTTGAGCATAATACAACAATTCTTTTATCCGCTAATTTCTTAACCTTTTCCTGTACCTTGCTAATATCTGCAATTTTATCAGAAATAATCATAATGATTTTGCCGTCAGCGAATCTGTCCTTGAATAAATACTCAGAATTGCTAATCTTCATAAATGTATCTTCTGTCATAAATTCATATGAAAAATATCTTGTCATCGTATATTCCATATTATATTTCTTAGGAAGTACATATTCTTCTTCCATAATCCTGCTTATTACAAGACATTCGTCCACATTATCATACTTTGAATAAGCAATATTCTTTATCTCATTTTCTAAATCAATTCCTATATTAATCTTGAAATTATATGAATTAGTTCTGTTTCTCCAGACAATTATATTCTCAGCCTTCAGACTGCTTACTGCCTGTTCTAGTAATGTGCTACTTATTCCAAGTGAGAGTCTTATTGTATTGTCATTTATACTTACATCATCATTACCACTGCACATTTCTAATAACGCAATGGTCTTTATCACCTGTTTCTCAAGTAAATCTTCTGTCTGATGCAGTGCATAATCTGCTCTTAGCCATTCATTATGAATCTTCTGGTTATCGTGTTCATCCATAAATATATTTTCAAAATAATCATAAATTGCATCCGCACCTATAAACATTCCGGTATTATCATTAATATTAATTATATCTGATAAAGAATGTCCCTCATTTCCTGATAAGAATGTGAATATACTTCTCTCATTCTGTGCAACTTTTTCACTTATATTGCTAAGAAGCCATACTGATAAAGGTGTAAGGGGATAACAACCGATACCCATAATCTCATTAAATTTATCCTTATCAAATATATTCGAAAATATCTTCATCTCAAATGTCTTATCTAGAATATCTTCATATAAATCATAGTCATTTCGTGCATGTAGATATTTATCTAATTTCTTTTCATCTTTACATATAACCTTTGAAATAACTTCGTAATTATTTCTTGAGGACACCACGTATCGTATTTCTCTTAATCGTCCTTCAACTCCCCTGAATTCATTAATTACACTTTTATCTATTCTGTTGCCGTATTCTTTTATGCTCTTATGTGCAACAAATGTAATATGTATCTGGCTTTCATCTGACCTGTTAGCAAGCTCGCACATATCCTGCAATAACTTCATATCATTTGCAAAGCCATCGACTAAATGTCCCTCGATAAATTTACTGAACTCATCAAATACTATAAAAATACCTGAATAATTGTAGTCTTTACATAATTTATCAGCTATTTCCCTGTATATAGTTATGACATCCTCCTGAATCAATGGATTAAATTCATTACCTGAAGTCAGAATCGCATATATTTTCTTGAACTCATTAAGTGTTTTCTCCCTGCAGCTTCTAAGATTAAAGCAGAAGGCTTTCTCATTAGTATCTATAAGTTCTTTAAATTTCTCATATGTATCCTTATATTCTTTCTTCCATTTTAATATAACTTTAATAGCTTCTTCATAATACGAATCGACAACTATCTCCTTAATGCCTGCTCTTTCTAAAGCCTGATTTAATGCAATTTTAAAGGAAATCTGTAATGATTCGCCAGGTGAAATGATAACAGGAAGAAATGGTCTGTCAGCATGTGAAAGTTTAGATATCAAATCTAACAATAAATGCGACTTCCCCTTTCCATAAGGTCCGACAATTATCGTAGCTCTTCCTGTGTGTTTATTCTTTATTGAATTAATGTATTCATTCTCAATTAACATAGAAGATTCAGTTGCAATATACTTGCCTACCTTATTCTCATTTCCAATATCTAACTGAAGATTAATAGATTTCTGAAAATTATTATCTATCTTTATGATACTTTGTAACTCACTCATTAAATTCTCCTAACCGTTGTAATATTCATTCAGAATGTCAGTATCTGACATCTCTTTAGTAAGATAAATCATATCAAGTCCTGCCGTTCTATTTAAGATAATATATTCATTTTCTGCCAATTTATCCAGATATTCATACACATCATTTATTTTAAGATTCAGTAATGCCTTTAAACCATTATTACCATAAGTCGCATCACTGATATTAATGCTTCTGTCATCTTTACTATTTATCATTCTATTAAGTATGAATAGAACAACTTTTTCGTCAAGTTTGTCTATGTCCGGCACAGTCTTTTTATACTTAAGATTATTCTTAGTAATTAGTCTAAGTCTTGTAAAAGGACTTATCGTATTCTCTTCCGGATCATAATTCTTACATCTTACTTTAGAATACATATTAAGTATTCCGGTACAGTCATCCGCTAATGATTTCTCAGAGAATTCATCTGTTCCAATAACATTCGCAAGATGATTAGACATAATTCTTATCATATCCTCTTTAGTAAATTCTTCAAGATTACCTGCATTAAAGAACAGATTCCATATGGTTGCTTTCTCGAAATTACTTGCAATATTTATATGTAATATCCATAGGGTAAATATATCCTCAATATATCTGTCATTTTCATATATACATTCACCTAAGGCTGTCCTTTTATAACTGTATTTCACATCTTCTTCTATCAAATCAGAAGCAAGCGCCCAGTATTTAACAGCCTTTGCCATATTAGCACCCACGCCAAGTGTATCTGCACCATAGTTTAATGAAAACATTTTAGGTTCAGTCTCTATTAATCTGAGTGCTTTACTAAGCCAGCCTTCTCTAGGCATAAATGATTCATGACCTTTTAACTTGTATTTCATATTTTTCACACTACCTCTTAATCGCTAATACTTTTCTCATATAACAGCCACCCACAAAGTGACCTACACATTCGCCACAATGTTTACACCTGTCATTATCAATTCTATAATTAATTCTTCCGTCTTTATCCTGACTAATCTTAATCGCATCATGACGGCATACTGCCTCGCATGCAAGACATGCCATACACATCTGGTATTTCGTTATCTGACACTTTATCTTCTCTTCTGCGTTTTTAATATTTCTAGAGCCGGCAATTCTATAATTGACAATAATTACCTTTAACTGGTTACTTCCGACTCTTCCCTGAATTCTAAGTAATACATTCCCATTATGGCCGAGTACATAGACTTCTCCAAGTCTCTTATTACCCATCTCGTAATTAAGCTCGCCAAATGGCTTAAATAATTCAAAGAATTCTTCCGTTATATTCTTCTGTAATTCATAGTTAAACGCATTCTCTTCTAATGCACATGGTGCAAATGAGACAACCGAAGTCTTGGCATACTCTATGCCATTTCCACCCTGTCTTGCTTTCCATTTACCGCTGTCTATATATACTTCTGCATCTTTCTTACCGATATTCCTGGCAAATTCAATCAGCATATCTCTAAAATGAAAATATTGCTCAGGCATATGAATCTTAGATAAGAAACCCGACCAGTCACTATTATTAGGACAACACCAGCAGCCAACCCTTGCATAGCCTAAACGGTATGCATTGTTAAAATTAACCTTTGCGGTAAGCATATACAACCATACATCAAAATCAAACCAGTCAATTATAGGCGAAACTGTCCTCTGCTTCGCAATCTTTGGACTATCTGATTCTCTGTCGTATTTGCTTCTGCTTGCCGATTCGCTTCTCCTTATCCCATAAAATGTCAGTATTCTCTTCTTATTCTTGAAGAGAATATCTATCCTTCTAGAGATTGCTCCCGTCTTAAATATCGTGCAGCACCATCTCATTACTCTGCTCGGAGGTCCTATCTGCTTACACAATTCTTCAAAATCTTTATCCTTATTTCTCGAAGAAATAAGCGGGGTCTTAGGGTGTTCTTTTTTAAATTCCTCCACATATTTCATCGTCTCAGGGAATTCTAACGTCGTATCTCCGAAAATATGCAGAATTCTTGGCGTACTAAGTGCTTTCATTACTAAATCTGATGTTACCGTAGAATCTTTACCTCCACTAAAAGATACAAACATCTCATTTAAATCATAACCTGCTGCTTTATCACGGATATAAGACATTGCTTCTTTCGTTATGTAGTTATATCTGTCTTCATTTGCATGTATGAACTTTGCTATAATTTCATTAAAATATTCATATTTATTATCAACTGACAAACGATTATATTCATTTCTCACATAATTATCATCAAGCTCCATAAGTTTTTTAACAGATACATTTATCCTCTTACCATCTGCATAATAATTATTACCAGTACCATTCCATACAGATGATTTTATATAAGCAAACGGTTTTCCCAGGGCTATCTCGATTAACAGTCTCTCTTCCGGAAATACCGGTCTTACATCTGAAGTAAGCCTCCTCAAGTGACTGCCACATATAGGACATTTATCTTCATAAACAGGGACATTACACTTATCACACCAATAGATTACGGACTGTACTTCTGTTCTCTCTCCACAAATATTACATATACTTTCCTTAGCCTCTATATTATCTCTTACACACCAGTATTTAATCACTTTAACCTCCGTTCAGGATTACCTGTATCCACAAATCTGTTCGGCTGTATATTCAAATATTCACACAGACTAAGCAGCTCTGTAGCATTCAGCTTTCTGCCCTCACTTATGATTTCATCTACTGATATGCCTGTATATTCATTTATCTGGCTTAATGAAATATTGTTATTAACTATGTATTCATATATATGTTTAGTTACACTCTTATCAAACATAGGCAGAATTTCCTTTTCGTTTCTTTGTTCTAAAGAATTATTCTTATCTTTTTCTTATTATATTCTTGTTTAGATAGAATTTCAATAAATATTTTCTTTTTCGACAATACATTTCATTGACACCACCAAAAAGCTGGATTATTATACCTTAAGAAGCTTTATTTGAATGAAAGGTTTACAGTATATAATATGAAGAATCCAAAAATCGGTTTAATGTTGAGATATTATAGAAAATTAAGAAATATGTCTGTGAGTGATGTAGCTGAATCTCTTGCTGAAAATGATATAAATGTTGCAATTAAGACTATATATGGCTGGGAAAATGGAACTACACAACCCGATGCTGATACCCTGCTATTTCTCTGTAAAATTTATGGAATAGAAAATATCCTGGGAACATTCGGATATAAAACACCTGATACAGATCCAATAATATTAACGACTGCTGAGAAGAGATTAATAAAAAAATACCGCAGTATGCCTGAATTGCAATCTGCGGTTAATAAATTACTTGATATATAAAATGATATTAAAATAATATATAATAAGCTATACAGCTATAACTCAATATATAAATAAAAGAAGAAGCATAAACTTTTGTTATGCTTCTTCTATTTTTGCTGTAATCTCTTTAAGACTCTTATCAAACTCTTCTTCTGATGAATTATTAAATATTAATAATGTTCCAGGATCATTAGGGTCTTCAAGATTAGTTGGTATTGTAAAGTTCACATTCTTAATATATTCATGCCAATGTGTCAACTTCCATGTATCTCTGTCTGATGCTCTGTCAATCATTCTCTGATGGCATACCTCTGGATCTGTTCTAACCCAGACAACAACTAATTTAGCACCTTTCTTCTTAAGCTCTCCTTTAAGTCCTTTTATGTACTCATCATCTCTGATTTCACTTGTAAATGGTGCATTTATTAATACTGTGTCTTCATATGTTAATGCTTCCATTGCAAGAGCCATAATAGCTTCATATTCATAATCTCTGATTTCTGCATTAAAGAAATCACTACTTCTGTTATATGGCTGGTTAGCTACCTTGAAAATCTGCTTACTAAGACAGATAAGTGTATCTTTATCAAGATATACAACATGGCTTAAAGCTTCTGCTAACTTCATTGATACAAATGTTTTTCCACAAGCTGGTGGACTTGTCACTAAAATAAGTTTCTTCATAATGTCACCTTACCTAATAATATGATATATGTAAAATTTTATTTAACACACAAAACGAATTAGGGTACATCGACCCTAATTCGCTATATTATATCATTACTTTGTGAATAAGACAACATTTTTATATCAAATAATATCTAAATATTTTATGAAATTTATAACTATTCTCCTGCTTTTATTTCTCTTATTATTTTTCTTATAGGAAGTACAAATGTAGGTGATACTGATAATTCATCAATTCCCATCTTAATGAATTCTTCTGTAAGTGTTGTATCTGCACCTAATTCGCCGCAGATTCCTACCCAGCAATTGTTCTTATGTCCATTTTCCACAACCATTCTGATCATTCTTAATATAGCCTCATGGTGTGAATCATAGATATCATCAAGTTTAGAATTCTGTCTGTCAATTGCAAGTGTGTATTGTGTCAAATCATTTGTTCCAATGCTAAAGAAATCTACTTCTTTTGCGAGCAAATCACTTATCATGACGGCAGCTGGTGTCTCTATCATTATGCCTAACTCCACATCACCCACTGTAATGCCCTGACTTATAAGTTCTTCCTTAACCTCTGCAACGATTGCCTTAATCTGTCTTACTTCATTTACCGATATTATCATAGGAAACATTATTGAAATATTTCCATAGGCACTAGCTCTTAATAATGCTCTTAACTGTGTCTTAAAAATATCCTGCTGTTTCAGGCATATTCTTATGGCACGATATCCCATTGCCGGATTATCCTCTTTATCAAGTCCAAAATAATCTACCTGCTTATCAGCTCCAATGTCTAATGTACGGATAACAACCTTCTTTCCTGCCATATTCTCAGCAACCGCTTTATAAGCTTGAAATTGCTCGTTCTCTGTTGGAAATGTATCATTTTCAAGATATAAAAATTCGCTTCTGAAAAGTCCTATTCCATTTGCATCATTTTTAAGTACATTTGCAACATCTGCCACACTTCCGATGTTTGCATATAATTTAATATGTTTTCCATCAAGTGTCACATCTTCTTTTCCTTTAAGAGACTGTAACATTTCTCTGTCTTTGGCAATCTTTTCCTGTCTTTCTTTCATAACCTTAATTGTAGCTTCATCTGGTTCAAGGATAAGTTCTCCATTGTAACCGTCTACAACCGCCATCTTACCATTCCATTCCCTGTCAATCTTGATTCCGATAAGTGCAGGAATATTCATAGTTCTGGCAAGTATTGCTGTGTGCGAATTAGATGAACCCCCTTCTGTAACAAATGCAAGTAATTTTTCTTTATCCATCTGTACTGTTTCACTTGGAGCTAAATCATTTGCAACTACGATAACCGGCTCATCTCCAAGAATATTTTCACTGCTTCTTCCTGCTAAAATATTTAAGACTCTCTCTGAAATATCCTTAATATCTATTGCCCTTGCCTGAAAATATTCATCATCCATTTCCGCAAACATTTTAGAAAAATTATCACTGGTTGTAGCAACAGCATATTCGGCATTAACGCCCTGCGAAGTTATAATATTTTTTACTGAATCATTATAATCATCATCTTCTAACATCATTGCATGTACTTCAAATACTGCCGCATTCATTTCTCCGACTTCTTTTACGGCTTTTTCATAGATGGCATTCAATTCTTCAATTGCCTTTTCCTTAGCTTTATTATATCTTGCAATTTCTGCATCAGTATCTTCAACCTTATGTCTGAAAATCTGAACACCATCTTTTGAATAAAAAAGTATTTTTCCTATTGCAATTCCATTAAATATTGATTTTCCGGTAAATTTCTCCATATGTTCACACCCTTGCCTTTCATATTACAGCTCTTACAGATTAGCCTTAAAAAACTCTTCAATTTCTGCACAGGCTGTTTCTTCATCTTCTCCTTCAACACTGACTGTAACTTCTGCACCATTTTTAACTCCGAGACTCATAACCGCCATTAACTTTGATGCATCTGCTGATTTACCATTTGCTTCAATTGTAACCTTAGAAGCATACTTCTTAACCTCCTTAACAAGTAAGCTTGCTGGTCTTGCGTGAATTCCAACTTCATCTGTAATTACATAATTAAATTTTTTCATAATTGTCACCCTGCGCTTTTGCGCCCTTTCTTTTTTTATTTTATATTTAAGTCTCTTTCCTGTAATCATCTTATGACTTCAGGCTTTGAACTTTGAAAACCTTAATAATCCTGTTATATTAAAATACCCAAAAAACCGGCAAAATATTATATTATTATAATTAATGCCAGTCTCTTGGGTTTTGCCTGCTTTACCAGTAACAATCCTAAGCGGACTGATTTTGATTTTACTATTTTCTTACGTTGGCTTTTTATAAGTTATTTTTCTTATATGTATTGTCAGATACATAAGTTCTTCGTCAGGAAGTATAAAATTGAGTTCCTTGTCCACAAATAATGCAATTCGTTTCGCACATTTGTATTCATCCGCATATTTTCTAGTTATCATCTCGAATAATTCTTCATCTTCTTCACCATGCGTCTCATATCCGGTTCCCGTAAATAATCTGTAGGTCAGATATTTAAGATGGGTAACAAATCTTGAATAATATTCAGATTCTTCATCAAGCTTTATCTTAAAATGATATTTAACTATATTCATACAATTCTGAATCATCTTAGTTATCATCATTGTCTGATTCATATTTGTATTATCTAATTCAGCATTTACAAAATGCATCGCTATTGATGCCGCCTCATCCTCTGGCAGTTCAATACCAAGCTCTGACTTTATCATCTCTAGAGACTTAAGACCTATCTGGTATTCGAGCGGATAAAATTTCTTAATCTCAGTTTTTAGCTGATTGCTCATATTCTGATTCTTATGAAATCTGTCTATCGCAAAATTAATATGATCTGAAAGTGTCACATATATGCTTCTGCTTAATTTAGTAGTTATTATATCGTATGCATACTTTATAATTTCAGTTGTAAGCCGTAAATGTTCAATAGGCATATTCTCGATTATTTCCTGAAAATGTTTAGATTCTGTATTACTGTCAAGTCTAAATATCTTCTCCACCTTGGATTCATCTACTTCTTCGCCTGCTTTTCGTCCAAATCCAAGACCTTTGCCCATTAAGACCAGTTCTCTTCCTTTATCATCTAATGAGCTTATAATATTATTATTCAGTACTTTTTCTATCTTCATTTTGTCCCTCCCGGCAAGTTAAAGCCGAATTATAATATTACTTTGTAAATATGGAGCATTTTTATTTTAAAGTAAATAAAGTAAGTACGAAGTATTTTCTTTAAAATAAAAATAACCATACATCGAATATAAAAGGATACTCTTATTTTCAAATGATGGTTATGCCTGCCTGACCAGTTACACGCCTTCTTTACTACTAACTTAAGTTTAATATATATCGTGTAAATTGTCAATATTTTTATGTATTTTTGTATATTTTAAACGTAAACTTTCTTATAATTTATGCAATATATACAAATTACGGGATATTAAGTTAGATATGAATTCAATATCTTTGCGTAATGTGAATTTTTAAATTCCAGTTTCCTAACCCTAAAATCATCAAATTCGGAATTTACTCTTGCACATAGTTTCTGTTACTAT
>NZ_JAOQJN010000016.1:0-17002 GCF_025567085.1 Bovifimicola ammoniilytica
CATTTTTGCTTAGTGTTCATATCAATATATTCATCACTAACATTTTCAGGCGATAATTCTTTAACTTCCGGTGCTGTTTTTTCTATAACTAACTTATTTTCTGATAATAAAACATAATCACTATTTCCTGCATTATCTGTTAATTTAGCATATATATACTTACTAAGTGTTGTATCCTGTCTCTTGATAGTTACATTAACTTCATCATCAGATATTTTCACATCAGCAGGATTAATTTTATTCTGTTCTATTTCACTATCCTTAGGTTCATCGATTATACTATCTAATGCATATACTTCTACATTATTTACTCCGGATATTTCATCTTTTACATAGAAATTTACCTTTACATCGTCATTAGTAAACATCTCATTTCCAATTGGGCTGATTTCCATATCATTTTTATCTTTAAATGTAGTTTTCTTTTCTGCATCATTTATAACATAAGGTGGCTTTGTATCAATACCAATTTCTTTTGATATATTAGAATTGTCATTTCCTGCGTTATCTCTAGCTTTAACAGATACAATATAATTGTATACTCCACCTATTTTATAATCAGTTGTATACGTGCCTTTTATTTCTATAATTCTATTACCATCTTTTATGGCTTCTATATTTTCAAGACTAGCCTGCTTATTATTAACTTCTATTTTATAATCTTCCGGTTTATTATTGTAATCACTTACATCAATTCCTGACTCTTCATCCGTAATTGTAATTTCATATTTAACATTTTTATTAAACCAATTCGAATAAAATGAATTTTCTTTCTTATCTATGCTAATCTTTGGAGCATTCTGTTCAATTATTAATTTTTTATCTGATAAAGCTACATATCTGTAATTTCCCACCTTATCATATAATTTGGCATATACATATTTTTCATAAGCAGCTCTGTCAGGATTAGGTGCAATTATTGTATATGTTGCTACACCGTCGGTAATTTCAGCATTACCACGTCTATTACTGTCGTTTAATAAATCATTAATATCCTCTACTGTTCTATTATCTGTATCAATAAATTCATCATATTCATATATTTCTACTTTGTCTATTTCTGAACTTAATTCATCATCTTTTACATTAAATAATATATTTACATTTTTATTACCATACATATAAAAATCATCTTCATTGGTAATATTTTTAAATTCTACTTTTCCATCTATATATGGTGCATTTTCATCTACATAGATAATATCTTTGCTATCATCACTTTCTTCGCTCTTATTATCTGCATTATCAGCAGCCTCTATGACAATTTCATATTTACCATCTATTGGTGTATAATCTTTTAACTCGAAACTTCCATTAATGATTTTATTAAAACCATCGTCTGTTGTCTCAATAATATTTTCTGTTTTATTACTTACTTCATTGCCATTAACTTTTATACTATATTCTTTTATACCTGAACCATTATCAGATATTTCATAGTTATAACCATATGACTCTATATCTTGAACTTTTATCCATTTTTTACCATCTAATAAACTATAGTCATTATTGTTAATTGAAATTGTACATGTTGGATTATCGTTATCCAGTAATAATTTTTTATTACTCAATAATACATAATTTTCCTTACCACATATATCTTTAATATATGCACATAGATATCCTCCTGTGTAATATCCTTTTTCCACCATTTCATAATTCAACGTTGTTACCAGTGTAGTATTACTGTTATTAATATTATTATATTTTAAAATAATGGACTTATTTTTTATGTCATCTGTACTATTAGTATTTGCAAGATAAAATTCTACAGTTTCAATACTTGATTGATTATTATTATTATCTGAATCAGTATCAAATGAAACATTTAACTTATTACCAATTATGTAATTATCTTTTTCTTCAGTAAAACCACTAATTTTGATACTATCATTAATAATTTCAGGTGCTTTACTTTCTACATAGATAACCTTTTCTTCAGTACTATCTATATTATTTGCATTTATTGAAGTTACATTTATCACATATTTATCATCCTTAAGTATGTCTTTTTCTAATTTTATATTATATTCTTTAGATTTTTTCTGATTGTCCTCGTCATATGTAATATTAATTATTTCTGTATTATTAACCTTAATTACAGTTTGTACAATATTGCTTTTATCATCTTTTACATTGACTTTGATTCCAGGATTATTGTCTAAGTCATCAACACTTATATAATTTAAACCTTTTTGCTCATCCTTAATCACTAAAGCATCTAATTCAAATGTTATCTCTGGTTTACCTTTTTCCTGTACATTTCCCGAAGATGACGTATTGCCATCTGAGGCTGTATTTCCCGAGCTTGAAGTATTACCTTCTGATGCATTGTTACCTGATGTGGCACTGTTTCCAGATGTTGCACCATTATATTCAATTGCTTTGGTAACATTCGGAATTCCACATACAAGCATGGTTGCTGCCAATGTGGCTGCCAAAATTCTTCTTTTACTTATCATTTCTTTCTGTCCTTTCTCTAATGTTTTATATATTATATTTAGTTATCATATTCTGCTATAACATCATATTCTCCATCTTCATCTAATGTAATAGTTATACTGATTAAGCGATTATTACCATCTACTTTACTTGTTGTATTGCAACCATCTGAAAATGCATTCTCTAAATATGTCACAAAACTGTCCTCTCCTCCATAAGATTCGAATATAATTGCTCCATTATCTTTTATATAATATCTGGCCGGTTCTCCAACATACTCTACAACCGCCTCATTACCTCCATCCATAACTGCCTCTGTTATACAATTCTTAACAGTTTTTACTACTTCATCCAAATTCTTTGAATCTTCTTCTTTGGTTGCCTCTAAATCAAATTCTTCAGAATCATCATCTTCTTCATATGTTGAATCGTCATTCTCAGAATCTATTGAAATCAGATACCATGAATCATTAATTTCAAACATTGTGAACCAATACTGCTCCGTTTCACCAGAATTATCATCTTTAGTTCTATAGGAAATATCTGCCTGTACTCTTTTAGCTGCGGTTATATGTACAGCTTTGCCATATTCCTCTTTATACATTTGGTTAATCTCTTTGATTGAATATCCAATATCATTTTCTTGTTTAATTATCTTATATGTAAAAGTAATATCATCATCATCTGAAATATCTTCATCAAAGCCTTCTTTAAATTCTGTAATAAAATCTTCCATGAATTCTTTAATTTCTTCTTTAGACGAACTCTCTGTCCACTCTTTTATTTCATCAATAGCTTCTTTGGGCATAAGTGATAACAACTTTTCTGTATCTTTATCATTAACTGATTGAATAAACTCTTTAACGACATCATTAGAACTTCTGCTTTTATTTTTATTTACCAATAACATTGTCACAGCTATTCCTGATACTATAATAAGTAACATTACCAGACTTATTATTACTCCAGTAATTAATCGTTTCTTCTTTCTATTAGGCGAAGCTGTTTTCTTGTTTTTCTTATTTGTCTTATTGTTAATATCGTTTTGTACTGTATATGGCTGATTATTATAATACTGTTCACCATATGTGTTAGTACTTATATTACTTTGTTGTCCCGTATAGTATTGATTTACATATTGACTATTTTCATAGTTATTTCTATTATTCTCATATCCAGTATATGGTTGATTTAGCCTTTGCTGACCTCCATACATATTTCCATTTGAATTATTCTCATATCCCGAATATGACTGATTTGAATATTGAGTGTTTCCATATGAATTATTATTCACATAATTTTCTTCCATGGTACTTCCACACCTTGGACAAAACGGTGTTCCGGCACTTACTTCTGCACCACATTTTCTACATAACATATTTTCTTCCTCCTGTTTATCAATATTAAATGACTATATCCGTATTTATATACACTATATCTCTGATTATAATAAATTCATTTGGCATAATATCAGTCTTCTGATATGAATTAACTATTGAGCCGGAGACTACATTGTAAATAGGCCTAACATTATTATTACTATTCAATAATGTGGTTTCCTCCGTATACAATAAGGTTGTCTCATCATTTGATAATACAGTGGTTTCCTCTATATTATTTTGTGTGATTTTTGAAGTCGGTATTTTACTGGTAATTGGGACACCACCAATTTTAGATGTCCTGCCCAGTTTTCTTCCTGTATCCTGTGTAATATTTCCAGACGATACATCACTTGTATACGAATTATGTTCATTTATTTCTTTAATTGCCTTTTTCCTTGATATACCTGTGATGTAGCCAAATACCCGGTTAATCTTTAGTGTAAAAAATAAAATAACAGCGATTACAAGAAAAACTACGGCACATATATATCCTATCTGTGAAATCAATCTATATTTATCAACAATATTCATAATTAATCCTCCATATAGACTGTATCAATTTTTCTATTGACATATTCAAGTCTTGACTCTATATATTTTTTTATCTGTACAATATCTTCCGTCTTATCATCCTGAACACTTCCACTGATAATTTCAACATTATCTAAACAGATATTCATCTGATCCTTAGTTACACCATCAGTTTTAAATTCATCTGTATATCCCTCTATTGCATTTAATATCATTTTGCATGAATTAAGTTTAAGATTGTCATTGACTCCTTTATTCAATATAGCTTCAATTAACTTATCTATGTTTTTCCAATATTCCATATATTCGCCTCTATCAGTAGACTCCGTAATGGAATTCTGAATGTTTCTTCTGAAATTCGCCATATTGTAAAATATTTCTGCCAAGTCTTTATTACTATCTCTTTTAGACACCTTTCCAAAATAAGTGCATACTGCATCAAATCTGGAATTATCTTCCTCCATTGTCTCATCGCAATAGTACCAATATAGAATTCCGATGTTATAACATACATCACTGTATCCCAGTTCATCACTTTTTAATGACTTCCCATATGTAAGCATAACCTCTTCAATTTCATTCATTTCGGTTCTGGAAAATATTTTGTCATCCTTATATATTTTATTGATTAACTCAAGGTATGCCTCCTTATCTCCCGGTTTAATCTTTATCGCATCTATATATAAATCGTGTTTTTCATCCATTGTAGAACTTTCTGCCCGCTCTAAAACCGAATCATATTGTTCTTCTGTTTTGGCAAGTACCAGTTTATTTCCTGTGATACCTGTTGCTACTCCGGCTAAGGATAAACATACCATTGAAGAGAAAGCAATCATCTTTCTCCACTGTTTTTTTCTATATTTTTTATCACTCTCATCGCAATGTTCTAAATCATACATTAATTCAGCACAATTCTGATATCTCTTATCTGCATCATGTTCGGTACATTTTCTGATAATCTGTTCTAATCCCTCTGACAGCATCATATTACTTGCCCTTATTCCCTGTGCAAACCCACTAACTGTAGGATAATTTCCCGTAACTAAATGATACAATGTAGCACCAAGACTATATATATCTGTTCTTGCATCTGACTCACTTGTCTTTTCATACTGTTCCGGTGCTGCATATCCGACCGTACCAAGAGCAATTGTATCTTCCATCTTCATTCCCTTGAATTCTCTTACAGTTCCAAAGTCGAACAATTCAACATTGCCATCTGGTTTACGCATTATATTTGCCGGTTTCATATCTCTGTAAATTATGTTTTTCTTATGTAAATATCCAAGCACATCGCATAACTGTTTTCCCCATTTAATAACCAGTTCCTGAGGCTGGGCGCCATACTCATCTAACAGTTTTTTCAGTGTAACTCCTTCGATATAATCCATAACTATCAGATAATTATCTTCATTTTCTATAACATCTATAATTTCCGGCATATTAGGATGTCGACAGTTTTTGAGCAGATTAATCTCAGCTTTAATACCTATACTATTTATAGAAGCATCATTCTGACTATCTTTTCTTACTTCTTTGATTGCCCATGATTTATTAACACTTTCATTCATAGCCAGATATACAACACTCATACCACCTTTACCTATCTGGTTAAGAATCTTATATTTTCCGTCAATGACTTCACCAATCTTTAACATACTAACCTCATTTCTGAGCGGCTTGTCGCAAAGAGGCGATGCGAAATTCGCACAGGCGATTTCTCATCTGACATAAACGATATTTGCTTTCGCTCCGAAGCAAATAGCTGTGTGAAAAACAATCGCATCAGCATTATTTTTTCACACTAACCTCCAGATATTTTTCTAATATGTTCTTATAAATGCTACAGAAATATTATCTTTTTCATTTCTAAGCTTATTCATCTCTATTAATGTAGTTCCATTCCGACTCATTATTTCTTCGTTTGTTGAAACCTCCGGTCCAAGGTAAGCATATATCTCTTCCGGTAAAATAACGTGTCTAAAACCATCTGAGCAGAACATATATACTGTATCCTTTTGCACCTCACCAAAGAACATATCAGGAATGACAACCTGAGAAGCACCTATGCATTGCAGAAGTATACTTTTTCTAGGATCGTTATCTGCCTGTTCTCTTGTAAGTAATCCTTTTCTGAATTCACTTTCAACAAGTGTCTGATCTTCAGTAATAACCTTTACTGCACCTTTTAACTCATATGCTCTGGAATCACCCACGTTCATAATGTAATATCTTGTGTCTGTAAATAATCCGACACATAATGTGGTTCCAATTGCTATTCCATTTCTTCCACCATATTCACTTAAACGTCTGTTTTCAATAGCAACTATTTTCTCCCATTCACTTCTGATTACTCCATCAGATAATCCATTTTTAACAAGTGCAGGCAAAGTATTATAAAACCAACCTGAAAATGCATTTACTACGTCTGCACTTGCAACTTCTCCGAGTGCTAATCCACCCATTCCATCACACATAACAACCATAGCAATATTTCCTATTACAGTTTTAGCAACCTTTATTGTGACACTATCCTGATTAGTTTCTTTATGAATACCTACATCTGTACATGCAGCCACTAAATATTCCATTCAAGCCTCCATTACATTACGCTAAAGATAAATTCTTCATCAGCAAGTTTTATCTTACAATCATTACTGATACTTACTTCAGTGTTAGGTGTTATTAATTTTCCGTTAATATATGTATGATTTTTAGAATTCGTATCTACGATATAATATTCATTATTATGATTGATAATATATGCGTGACTACGGCTAATTGCTGTGTTATCAGCAATAAAATAATCTACAAAACTTTTTTCTTTACCAATAAGGAATTTCTCCTTTGTAATTGGTATGCGTTCTCCATTTTTCTCTCTTATTAAATATGCCTGCTTTATATTTTCAGGATTATTAGGATTCATACTTGCATTTAACACAGTTGTCTCTCCACTATACGCATTTCCTAATACAGTTGTTTCTCCAAAACCTGGCATATTATTCTGTGGTACATTACCCATTCCCATATTATATTGAGCCATATTATTAAATGAATTATTGCCCATTCCATTAGAATTAGGTATTGAATTATTTAACATATTATTAGATATCGTTCCATTAACCGACATATTATTTGAATGAATTGCCTGATTATAATTCAGCTTTACATTTGTATTCTGAGCATTTTGGTTTGGCACATTCATATTTTTATTATTTTTCTCAGACTTACCACCAAATAATTTACTTTTCTTTTTCTCTTTCTTATTGGCTTTCTCATTTTTCTTAGACATTGCAGTCTGACCAGGCATCTGGTTTCCTACCGGCTGATTCTGTCCCGGTACCTGCATCTGGTTTCTTCCTGCTATCTGACTCTGTCCCGGCACCTGCATCTGGTTTCTTCCTGCTGCCTGTGGCTGTCCTGACATCTGCATCTGATTTCTTCCTACCGCCTGACTCTGTCCTGGCACCTGCATCTGGTTTCTTCCTGCCGCCTGACTCTGTCCCGGCACCTGCATCTGGTTTCTTCCCGCCACCTGACTCTGTCCCGGCATTACCATCTGATTTCTTCCTGTCTGCTCTGATTTATTAGGTATATATGAAATGTCATTATTTGTCATACCTGATGCAGCAAATGTATCAACTATTGTCTTTACATTATCATCCTCTATAGAATTTCCCTGTTTCATCTTATAATCGGCTGCTTGTCCGGCTGACATATTATTTAAGCCTGATTGTACATAACCTTCTTCTTTAACTGAATCATTCTTTAACCCGGCTATTTGATGAAGATAATCGTAGAAACCTACCAATGAAAATGATGCTGAATTAAGATAACTTATTATCTGAGCCACATATTCACAATTCTCTGTCGCATCATACTTAGAAATCAATATAAGGTTCTTAAAAAACATACTATAATCTACTTTTTTCGTTTCCATCTTAAGTGGCAGATAAATCATACCAACCTCATATGAACTTAAATCAACATATATCTTTTCCATATCTAGAACAAAACAATCCTGTTCAAGCAGGTATTCATCGGCTGAAATAAGTGTTCTTATTGTATTTGTAAGTACTGAAATAATTACTTTCTTTGTTACATTTCTCTCTAGTAACTGCTGTAATGTAATCTTTGATGTAATATTATATTTCAATAAACGTAATGAATTATTCTGTGTATAAATCATTTTTAATAATCCCGGAATATTAGAATTCTGCTGAATCATTTCTATCGCAACCATATCTGCTGCTTCATTTTCTTTTAACTCATAAATCAAGTTTGTATTTATATCATTATTTTCAACCTTAAATTCCTGCATAGTATGTTATCCTTTCATTTATCTGTATAATTTTATTAACTGCCAACTATCTCCTGCCAGAACATAAGCACTGCCACTTGATGAGAAATTCTTAGCACCATCAAACTGCTGCTCTATTACCACTTTTCCATTCTTATCTATATATCCCCATTTTCCATCTATGTTTACTGCTGCCAGGCCATTAGAAAATGAACCTGCATCTACGAACTGTGGCTTTATAACCATTTTGCCTTTAGCATCTGCAAAACCCCATTTTCCATCTTTCATAACTGCCAAATATTCATCCTGAGACATTAATCTGACATCTTCATATTCATCTGAACCGATTTTATTCTCGTTATTGTCCATAAGATAGAATGTGTCATTTTTCTTAACTGCATATATTCCTGAACGTGAAGCATAGCCAAGCTCATCTGTCTTAATCTCTTTATATACATTTTTACTGCATTTCTTACCTTTATTGTCTATCAGATAATAACCTGTCTCATCTTTAACCATTGCTTTGCCATTATTAAATGCATAAGCCTCTTCATATTCTCCAAACTGCTTTACAAAAGATGAATTAGTGTAACAATATTTACCGTTTATCTTCGTTGGTAATAATCCCTCTGAATATGTACCTATTTCTTCTATCTGTGTTCCCTCCGGTAATTCTGCTACGTCAACTGCCTCACCTGTCTTATCAATGAACCAATATTTATTTCCATCAGTGGTCATAGGTGTACTGTCTGAATCAATATAAGGTGATAACTGCATATATACACACGATAACATTACCGTGCCATCAGAATAGACAATTCCATATTTGCCATCTTTATCTGTTACCCTGCACATATTATTGTAGAATTCATCTACTTCTACATAGCTGCTATATGCATACTCAAACTTATATTTCAATTCATTTTCTACTTTAGTCATATATTCCGAAGTAACCTTTCTACTTTTAGCAGCATTTATTACTTCCATACAATTACTGTAATTTCCTTTATCATAATAATATTTTAATGACATATCATAGCCTTTGTTAGAATACTTATGGTTATCAATAATTTCCTCTACCATATCCTCATATGCATAATATTTACCCCATGCGTAGTACATATCAGCAATCTCACATTGTAAATCCAATGAATTATTCATCTCTTTCGCTGCTGTATAATAGGCATTTGCCCTTTTATATAACTGCTTGTCCTCAAAATAATGTGCATATTCTATATACTGATTATATTGCTTTTCTTTCTTAGCACTTTCATTGAATAAGTAATACCAGCTTATAGCGAACATAACCACTACGCCTAAAGCAATTAGTAGTCTGTTTCTCTTATTATTAGCATTACTATTTTCCTGAACATTCTCTGTTTCATTCTCAATATTCTTCTTTTTCTTCATCTGTCATCACCTACATTCCCGTAAGAATTACCGATACATATGTACCTAATAGAATAAATGGTGCAAATGGAATAGTATCCTTCTTACTCTTTTCTTTCTTAACTAATAAATATATTGAAGCTATCATTGATAACACTAACGACATAAAAATGGCACTGAATGAGCTTGCAAAACCAAAATATAAAATCATAATAAACATAAGTTTTATATCCCCCATTCCAAAACCGTTCTTTATAATAAATATTCCAATAATCGCCATAAGTAATACCAATACAAAGCCAAGTCCCATTGATTTTAAATTAATAACTGCCTGTCTGCTGTCTAATATAAATTCAGCTATTAACATAATGACTCTTATTCCAAGACTTATAAGTATTACTTTATTCTCGATTATTTTCTTCTTATAATCTATGGCTGCTACAGGTACGAGAATAATTAACATTATCAATAATCTTATATTATCTATGAGCCTGTTCGAATATCTAATATCCAGAACACAGTCCAGAATTATTAGAAACACACCTGAAATCAGAAAATAAATTATGTGTTTCTTATTTGCTTTCGTAAATGCCTTTTTATCCTTAAATTTGCTATAGTTCTCATATATAAAGCCTATGAATGTTCCTATAACTGTTAGTATTATGAGTATTGCCAGATTCATATTAAACCTCATTTCTTAGCTACTTATTGTGAAGAGGCGATGAGAAATTCGCATAGGCGATTTCTCATCTGCCTGTGAAAAATAATCGCATCAGCATTATTTTTCACACTAAACCGCATTTCTATTTCATGTATCTTCCTGCAATGCACAACCATATGATGATGTCAATTTAACTGTAACTCCATGTGTCTTACAGTCCTTTATGATTTCTTCATACAGTTCCTTTACTCCCTCGTCCTGCGGAATGACAAGGTCAAGTATATAACTCTTATTCTTACCACTATCGTAAGTTACCTTTTCAGTTCCTCCGTCTCCAATTCTCTTTATGGTAACCTTACTCTGATTCTCACATGAGCTTACAATTCCCGATGTCAGCTTTTCTATCTGATTCTTTATATACTTCTTAGTTTCCTCCGACTTAAGTGTTTCTAAATTAACCTCTCCATACAGCGGATTAGATGAAGATATCATTACAAATGTGTTCGTTTCTGAATTGTATAACTGTGCATATGTAGAACCTGATAAATTTTCATATCCTTGTGTTTTATAATCACTAATTCCCATATTTCTGATTAATTTATTAATTTCAGTCGGATCTGTTCCATTCCATACTGAATCGGTATTAGTATATTGTGTAGGTGTACTTTCATCTTTAACTGTTGATTTACCACTACTTTCATCAACCTTCAATACCTGACCATCGCCATGCAGCCAGCCTTTAGTACTTGCTTTCTGTTTAACGGAATATTCTAAATTAACCGGTAATAATGGAATTATCTTTATCTTATATTCAGCTACAATTGTTATCTCATCTGAACCATATGGAAATAATGTAGAATGTGAGAAATCTATACCATTTATATATGATGTCTTACCGAATCTTGAACCCGGTACTATTCTCATTCCCTGTAATATCTGTTCTAAATCTTCATTGCTCTGACCTTTAGAGGTCATAAGATGTTTCTTCATCATTCCTCTGGCTAATGGATCCACAATAAGTTGTGACTTAAATATCTCTAGTCCCTCGCTCATTATCAATTGCCCGATTCCAAAGATGAATTTCTTAGGGTCTTCTGCAATAGTCGAAACTGTTTCTTTAAGATTATCTATCTGCTCTTTAGACTGATCAGCATTACTCTTAACACTATCGTACATAGTCTGCACTGAAGCTGCTATACTGCTTAAATCAGAAGTATCTGTATTAGCTACTGCACCTTTCATATCCTTTCCCACATTCTGTGTGGCTTCATATAATGATGCTATATTGCTAATGGTATTATTAACATCTTCTTTTTTAGTATTCGCATTTTCCTGAAGTTGACCTACACTTTTATCAAGCCCTGTAACTCCAATAATATATGAATACTGTGAAAATTCTTTCGCTGTATTATTCAATGCTTCAGCCACCTTAGCCTGTGTAATACATACTGTCAGCAAATCATAAAGCATCATAAAAAAGAACATAAATGCTGTTAAAGTCAATGTTGCCTCTACAGTTATTACTCCTTGATTCTTCTTCATTTAAGCACCTCCATGTATGCCCGGATATTTTGCATAAATTATTTATCACTATCTATGCCTGCTTATTCCTCTATTGTTATTGTGTCTATTGATTTATCCATTATTTCCTTTATCTGTGATTTTACTTCTTCAAGATTATAGGCACTCTCATCTACCTGTGTTAACTGTTCTGAACTGAAACCGATATACTGATATGAATGTTTATTCCCATTAAAGCAGAAACAATAAAACCATATTGGATCACTTCCCTCTTTCTCTAATGTCCCCTCATATTTAATTCCCTCTATTCCATTCTTAGTTGTATAATTCTCCTGCTTCTCTATGTTATATGTTCTTTCCTCTACATCCCCATATATAATATCCATTCCCAAATCTTCTCTATGCTTCTCAATAATCTCACCTAATTCATATTTATCATCAAGATTTGTTGACATTGCAAAAAACATCTTTTCTGAATCGTTTATTTCACTTAATGTATTACTATAATTATGCATATATGGTAAATAATAATTAACCTCTGCCTTATAATATTTTCCCAAATCCGAATCATCTTTATTACTTTTATCAACAGTTTTATCTTTCTCTGTTTCATCCGTATCTTCTGTTTCTTCATCCTTATCTGAATGTGTAGTGGTTACTTTAGTATCTTTCCCACTATCCTTATTGCCACTATCTTTCTTATTTCCACATCCTGTACATATCATTGCCATTATTCCTGCTGTTAATAGTGCTATTGTTAATTTCTTCTTCATTTCTTTTATTCTCCTTTATCCACTATGATTATTTTGTTTACTCACCAATATTAAAATTATTGGCCCATTATGTTATTCTATTACTCTCTTTGACCTCAACTCCTTTATTTATTATTTTATTTTAGAAGATAATTAACATTATAACTAATTTTCATAACTCCTAAAACTTATCCAGCATATTAACATTTATACATAATTATGTCAATTTTTTTCAAAAAAGAAAAGTAAATTTACTTTATGCCTAAGAAATTTACTTTTCCTTTTTGGTATACTGAATATAAATATTATATATTGCTCATATTTTTATTCATATTCTGTAAATTATTTAACTTGGATTTATTATTCCATTGGTAATTTATAGACTTATTGAATTTTATTTATTCTTTTCAGTCTTTTTTTCGGTAATTTTAGTTGAATTCTTGTTTGATTTTCTAATTATCATAAGAATAATTAATACGATAATTGCAACTACAGCACAGCTTATTCCTATAACAAGTGGTTTATTGTTAATAAATCTAATCCATAAATTGGTTGTTATATAGAAGCCCTTTATCTCTGTCTCGCTTTCATTACCTGATTTATCAATGCACTTAATTATTAAATTCTGAGATTTATTTGATGATGGGATTGTTATCTTTAAGGTTCCATCTTCTGACATATTTTTCTTTATGTCATCTCCCTCCAATTTCATAATCTCTTTACCATTTAATAACACAATTACTGACTCTGCCTCGATATTATCCGTAACCTTGAATCTGATGTCTTTACTATCTGCAACATACACATTTCCTTTTTTTAATTCAAAAATTGTGCATACCGGTGGTTCATTATCTATAACAAATGAAAACTTTTCAGAAATAGCATCATTTTCAACAGAATCTTTTGAAGCAATTGTTACATGATAAATACCATTTTCCTCAAAATTATCTTTACTTATTATATATCTGTATTTACACCATGTGTCTATTCCTTCTACTTTTTCTATAGTATAATCTTTACCTTCTACTAAATCCCATGTGGTATTTCCTCTATATACTGTTATCTTAATGGTATCTGCTGAAAGTTCATTTACATTTATTTCATTAAATATAATATCTTGTGGATTAATTAAATATTTATCCTTTATATTTAATGTTTCTTCATCATCTATATAATATGTTGGACCATTTCTGTTAATTGAAAATAATACATTATTTTCTGTGACTCTACCTGCTTTATCAGATGCCTTACATACTAATCTGTAGATACCATCTGATTCAAGATTTGCTACACTAAGCCTTCTTCCATTTTCTATATTCTGATAATCAATACGAACATTTGCTTTCTCTTCATTATTGCTTATTAAGTTTGTAGTACTTCCGTCTTTATTTAGTAAATCCAAGGATATACTTAGACTTTCAAAATATGTATCAGCCGAAGAAATATTAAAACCAACTACATTGTCTCTGTAAGCTCTTTCGTTATCCACTCCTGATATAATAACCTCAGGTGCTTTTTTATCTATATAGAACGCAGTATTATATGCATTTTCAATTGTATTACCTGCCATATCAGTATAATTTGCCATAATACTATATAATGCCTCTTCATCTAATGCAATAGATGCTGTATGTGTATCACCATTATTTATCCAGTTTATATTCTGCTGTACTGCTGCATTATTTCTATTAATCAGCAATTCAAAACGTGATGCATCAAAATTATGTTCAATAATTGTAAATGTTGCAACTCTCTGATCAAGATAATAATTTCCATTTACTGCTGAATTATTATTAAACTGAACTGATAATGCTGGTCTTGTTTTATCAATTGTAAACTCTGTTGGCTCTACTGTTCCTGATACAAAATTAATATTTGCAATATTATCAGCATTATCCTGATATCGCATAGCAAATGTATAATCACCATCATTTACATACGAGAGGCTTGCTGTATATGTTGTATTATCTCCATTTCCTGTTCCATTTGCCACACTCCAGTCACTTATAATCGGCACTATACCATCAGTATTTTTAATATCAATAACAACATTCTTAGGATTAAAATTTCTTTCTTTAATAGAAATTATTGCTTTTCTATCCGATTTAAACATCTTTCCATTAGTAGCATCTGGTATATTATTATCATACGAAATGCTAATTTCGGGTGCTGTCTTATCTATGCTGAAAGTATCTGTTGCATATGAAATATTACCTGCTCTATCTTCTACCCTTATATTAACCGTTATTCTGTTGTCATTATTTCTTACTGCAATAGCTTTAGAAATTGCTGTAATAAGGTTCTTATCAGTAGAAATTACATTATAATTATCACCATTTATTTTTCCTGAATTATCAATATCAATTCTTCCTGAATAATTGTTTTCTTCACCATTAGCTGATGTGACTTCCCATTCAATACTTCTGATACCCGATGTTACATCTTTAATATTAAATACAACAGGAATATCTTTATTATAAAGGTCTAGTCCTGAATTATCCTTATATGCTGTCTTAGGTCTGTTTATGGTAATTATATCTTTATCATTTCTGTTATCATCTATTACAATAGCATCTGGTTTTACATAGCTGCTTGCTTTTGTCAAATCACCATTACCTACATTATCAACAGCTGCAACATAAATCTGTCCCCTAAATGCTTCTGGTATCTGAATGGTTATTTCATTATTTGTTGGTGTAACAATTATTTTGTTCTTTATTGCATCTGAAACTTTTTCTCCATTTTTACATAAGAAATATCCAACTTTACTTATTCCTGAAGATGTACCGTCATCGGCTAATGTAACTGTTACTTTTGTAGTATGCTTAAAATAGTATCCATACTTATCATCTGTAACTGGTAATGAATTTCCTTCAATATATTTGTCAGATTTCATAGTGAATTTTGTAGCCTTTGGTGTATTAGAATCATAATATACCGTATATGTTTCCTGCTTATGATTGCCGGCATTATCACTCATTTCTATTACTATGGTATACTTTCCATCTTTAGCTGCTATAGGGCTTAATTCAAATGTACCATCAATATCATTTACAACACCTTTAGCAAAATTAAGGTTACCATTCTGTTTTGGAGTAACTTTCTCTTGTTTATCTTCATACTTTACATATATTTCGTATGATGCAATTCCTGATATTTCATCTTTAATCGCATAATTATATGTTACTTTACCTTTTATCCATTTTTGCTTAGTGTTCATATCAATATATTCATCACTAATATTTTTAGGTGACAATTTAGTAACTTCCGGTGCTGTTTTTTCTATTAACAGACCATTTTCTGATAACAGTATATATCCGCTATCATTTCCTACGTTATCATATACTTTTGCATAGAAATATTTATATTCTTTATTAGTATCAGCTATTTCAAATGTAACTTTTCCGTCTGATAACTTTACATCATTATCATTTATCTTACAAATATCTGAAATTTCGGTTTCAGAATCATCTAATATTTCCTTAACCGCGTATACCTCTACATTTCTAATTCCTGATGATGGTATAATGTCATTCACACTGAATTCAACCTTTACTGTACCCTTTGCAAACATTTTTCCATCAACTATTTTTACATTTTTAAATTCAGGCTTATTTTCTTCTGTTATTATAACTTCAGGATTATCTAAATCTGCATTTACTACATATGTATATGCCTTATCTTCATTAGAATTTCCTGCATTATCAATAGTTTCAATTATTATTGTATATTCGCCTGATTTATCCGGAACCAATTCAAATGTACCACTAACATTTTCTACTACACTGTTAACAAAATCAAGGTTACCATTCTGCGTTGGAATAATTTCTTTTTTAACTTCTTCTTTACCATTTTTATACTGTACATATATTTTATATGAGGATATACCTGCTTCAGTATCTTCAATTGAATAATTATATGTTACTTTACCTTTTATCCATTTTTGCTTAGTGTTCATATCAATATATTCATCACTAACATTTTCAGGCGATAATTCTTTAACTTCCGGTGCTGTTTTTTCTAT
>NZ_JAOQJN010000017.1:0-837 GCF_025567085.1 Bovifimicola ammoniilytica
GAATATGATGACAACGACAGGCAGATTGCAGAAATCTATCCGGATGGAACAAAGGAACAGACAGAATATGACAAGCGGGGCAGAGTTTCTAAGCAGATAGACAGAAATGGAAATGTGACAAAATATGAGTATGATGGTGCAGATAATCTTATTGCAGTAGAAGATGCAACAGGCAATAAATATTCATACACATATGATGAAACATATGAACTAACAAAGGTAACAGATGCAAATGGAAATGCAACACTGTATTCATATGATGAAGAAGGCAGATTAATAAAAACAACTAATGCTTTAGGAAAAACAGCGGAATTCAAATACGATGAAAATGGTTATCAGACTTCATTTGTAGATTATGCGGGCAATGAAGTGACTTATTCATATGATAACTTAGGTCGACTTGTTAAGAAAAATAATAAAGACGGTGATGTGAATATTACATATGATTCACTTGGAAGATTAAGTAAAGTTACTGATTCTAAGGGAGATGTAATATACACATATGATGAGTACAATAGACTTGAATCAAAGACAACATATGACCTTGGAACAATTAAGTACACATATGCAGACAATGAAGAAATAAGTTCGATTACATATAATGTAAATGGCGAAGATGTTGCAGCAACATCATACAGCTATGACTTAATGGACAGACTTGTAAAAGTTATAGATCATAACGGAGTAGCAACCGTTTATGAATATGATTCCTTAGGAAACAGAACAAAAGTCAAGCATGAAGGCGGACTTACAGTTTCATACAAATATGATGTATGTTCAAGACTTATAAATGAAATAGTAACTGATAAAGATTCTAATGTCTTAATGTTCTATGAT
>NZ_JAOQJN010000017.1:1147-2164 GCF_025567085.1 Bovifimicola ammoniilytica
AGTAAGCAACAGAACAGGAAAGACAACAAAAGTTACAGGTAATGTAGATGATTATACAGAAGATGTAGAGACTGGCAACACAATCTATACATACAATGAACTTAATCAGCTTATTAAATCTGAAACAGTAAAAGTTCCTGAGACAGAAAGTTTTGTAAATGCTTCTGAAACAAATGCAGATATTTTAACAATTAACTATACATATGATGACAATGGAAATCTTACATCAGAACATGGAACCAAAGACAAGACATATACATATGATGCAGAAAATAAGCTTTTAACAGCAACAGTAAGCAGTGGAAATGCTGTCACAATCGAAAGTTATACATATGACTACGAAGGCAACAGAATCAGTAAGCAGGTAAATGAAGAAGAAAAAGTATTCTATCTTAATGATACATATACAAGTCTCACTCAGGTTGCATTAGAACTTACAAAGAATACAGAGAACACTTATAAAATAAACAAGTATTATACAAGAGGACTTGAATTAATCAGTGCTGATATAAAAGAAGACATACAAGCAGATGTACAAGAAGATGCGACAGGAAATACAACAAAAAATACAACTAAAACATACTGTCACAAAATCTACGTTCAGGATGGACATGGCTCAATAACGGCACTTGTAGAAAATTCAAAAATAACAGATACCTATACATACGATTCTTATGGTATAATATTAAAGAAAACCGGAGATACAGATAATGATTATCTCTACACCGGTGAGCAGTACAATGAATCAACAGGTCTTTACTATCTAAGAGCAAGATATATGTCACCTGAAACAGGTACATTTACAACAATGGATACTTATGCAGGAACTCTTGATAATCCTGTAAGTCTTCATAAGTACCTGTATGCAAATGGCAATCCTGTAATGTATACAGACCCAACCGGCAACTTCTCATTAATGGAGACAAGTGTTGCACAGGGAATCCAGGCAACAATTAATACAATAATTACACCTGGATTTAGTCTTCAGAAAATGCTTACACTTGCAAATCTTGCTGT
>NZ_JAOQJN010000017.1:2244-7722 GCF_025567085.1 Bovifimicola ammoniilytica
CGAATGGTATTCTGTGGTGAAGCGACTGTTCTTGATGTTGCATTATGTATTGTAAAAGGACTTGTGGTACAGTCATTAATATCCTGTGTTGCAACTGCAGTATTTGGCGAAGCGGCAGCATTTATGCTAAAGTTAGTCGGTATAGGTCAGGATACATATGGATTAATTGAAGCAATAAAGAGTAAAGATCCAAAAGAGATTGTAATAGCAACAGTCCGACTTGCAGTGTCTGTATTTACACTTAAAAGCCAGTGCTTTGCAGGTGACACATTAGTCAGTACAGAAGAAGGCAACAGACGAATTGATGAAATCAAACCGGGAGATAAGGTCTTATCATATAATACTGAAACCGGTGAAAATGAGTTACAGGAAGTTAAGAATGTATCAGTATCAAAGACAGATATACTGGTACATATAATAACAGATGATGGCAGAGACATAGAAACTACAATGTTCCATCCATTCTATGTTAAGAATGTGAAGAATGAAGATGGCACAGGAGAGTGGAAAGCAGCTTCGAATCTTAAAGCAGGCGATGAACTTTTATCAGAAGATGGAAATAAAGTAAAAGTATCAGAAGTAAAAGTAGAAAAACTTGCAGAAGAGATAACAGTCTACAACCTTGAATTAGATGAAGTGCATACCTATTATGTGGCTGGCGGAGTACTGGTGCATAATATGTGTGCTACTGATAATAACAGTGATACAAGTGATAGCGAGGGTGGCAAAAATACAAAACATGGAGAGCAAAGACTGGCAGAGAGAGGATTTTCACAAGAAAAAGTAGATGACATTGTAAATAATTACTCACAGAAGGTATATCAAGATGGAGGAAGAACAGTGTATGCCAAAAAGAATGGAAATTATTACGATGTGATAATCAAGAATTCTAAAGGTGAAATTGTAACTGCAGTTGGAGGAAATACAAAATCACTAAAGACGTGGAAAAATGTAATAAGAATGCTAAATAATAATGGTGGATATAGTTCCTTACCAATGAATTAAAAGGAGAAGAACATAGATGGCAAATCTGTCAAATATAGAAGGTAATATTCAATTTCAAATCTGTCTAAATAAAATAGCAGAAGAAAAAGAAGCAGAATACGAAACATGGATTTATAGTGAACTAGAGATAAAATCTAATGTCATTAAGTGTTCTATTGGAGAACACAATAATTTTATGTTAAATAAATATGAATTAGATAATCTGTCAAATCATCTTAATAAATTATTGAGTAATTTAAAAAAAAGAAGTGAATATTCGTTTGAATTTTCGAATTATGAATGTAATTTTGAAGTGAAAATGTGTACAGTAGTAGTTGATGAAGTCATAGAAGTTGAAGTTTGGATTAATTGGGCAAATTATACCAATGGTAAAGATATAGGATATGATGTTGGTATAAGATTTATTGCAAATATGGAAGAATTACAACTGTTTGTGGATTCATTTAATGAAGAAATGAATTGCCTATTTTCAGATTGAGTATATTACAAATGATTAGTAGATGCAGTAGAATATATTGTCTTCAATCTAAATAGTCCAGCGGTGTTATGTCAAGAGATCAATGATATAAAAATCATGTATTTTTGTATATATCTCATGAAGACAAAAAACACCCACCTAAGCCCTGTCGACCAGATTTTTAAAAATGAGCAGGGCGTAGCTCATCAGCAAATAGATGAAATCTACTTTGTTGGACAGTATAGGCGGTTGTCTTTCAGCAGTCGAAAGACTAAACGCACAAATTTACGGGCAGTTAATGCGAGTGCACGTTTGTGTTGGCATCTGTTGACCTCTTTGTATTTGAGGTGGTAGAAGTCGCTGTATTTCTTGTCACATCTTACAAGAGAGAATGCTGCTTCACACAGATAGTACCTTAAAAATCGGTTACCAGATGGGATGAGCCGTGTAACTTCGGCTTCGAAACCACCGGACTGGTGCTGCTTCCAGGCAAGTCCTGCATATTTAGCAAGAGCAGCCTGCCTGTTAAAACGATTGATATCACCGATTTCAGCCATGATTCCGGCTGAATATACAGGTCCGATACCCGGAATGGATATCAATACGTTTGGCAAGAGTTCCATCTGGGCTTTAATGGCTTTATCGAACTCTTTGATTTGAGATTCCAATGCCTTCATGGAGGTTATGGATATAGAAATCACCTGGTTGACAGAATCATTTACCGTCTTGGGTAAACGGTAAGAACTGCGGGCAGCTTTCTGAATGGCTTTGGCTACTGCATCCGGATCAGGAAAGCGGTTCTTTCCTTTTTTCATGATGAAGTCAGTAAGCTCATGTAAGTCCATATTTGCCAGTGCTTCTGCGGATTCAAATTCATCGTATACAGCAAGGGCAGTAGTACTGAAGGTATCACTAAATACCTTCTCCTGCGTCATCGTAGAATACTTCTTGAACAGCACATTCATAAATCGCTGCTTTTCTTTTACCAGATTTTGAACATCGAAGAAACGTGCACGAGTGAGGTTCTGGAGTGCTTTGTAGTGGTAGTCTCCGAGATAAACCTCTTTGTTGATTCTACCGAAACGCAGGCAGTCAGAAATAACAAAAGAGTCCACATAATCATTCTTTGGCAGATCGTTATAAGTATCATGAAACTTTTTGACCTGCTTAGGGTTGAGGACATGAATCTTTCTGTTAAATGGTGCCAGAGTGGCATCTTCCCTTAAGAAGTACACAAGATTGTCTCCATAAACAGAGGTTGCTTTAAGACCAATCAGAACCGTGTCAAGGGAATGCGAAGTTAAAGCAGAATGAATTCTTTTTACCAACTGGGTAGAACCTTCATGCGAGTTTGCAACAGAAAAGTTACTGTGCTTATCACCATTTGGAAGCATTAAGTAAACGACATTGGATTTGCTGCTTACATCAATACCGACGTAAAGTGTGTTCATTGTAATCCCCTTCTTTCGTTGTGAATTAAAGTGTTCAATCGGCTTGGTAAAACCCATGATCATGGAGCATCGACACCCTCGCATATAAGAATCCAGCTTAAGATGGACAGATGCGAAACTATACTGCTAGATGGTAGTCCATGTACTTAAGCAAACAGCCAGCCGGTTTGAAGCTAACTTCCATGTCAGGGGAACAGACTATTTATGAAGCAACCATTACTGGTTCAACAGGAGAAAAAAGAACTATTACCTGATTGACACTAGGACAATTATATCATGGGCTTTACTAAGCCTATTGAACAATATTTATTTTGTAACTTATTAACCAAGATACATGTATTTATGTATATAAAAGATATTATACGAGGAGAAAATAAGATGGAAGAATTGTTATTTAATTTAAGTTTTGACATTGTAAAATGTATTCAAGAGGAACGATATGATGATTTAGAGATGCAGGGGTGTCTTAAAAAAACATCGAAAGAATACTTAAAGAATGTCTTAGATGATTATGGTGGTGTATTAGATATCGTTCAGAAAGAAGAATACCTAAAATCTTTCCAGTATATCAAAATAAATAATCAAGATATTTTTAAGACATATTTGGATTTAATGATTGATGGCGAAAGAAGCGACTTAACAATTATTTGTGAGATTGAAACGGACGATTGTGGTAATGTAAAAATAGCAATTGAGGATTTACATGTTCTATAATTTTAATTATATTTCCGCTTAAGGAGATTCGAAGTCAAAACTGAATAGTAAGCATTAGAGCCAGCTGTGTATTGATAACATCAGCTGGCTCCTGCATTATGTAGTATTCTTACCCATATTTGCCCACTGGAATTGAATTAATCAGTGCTGATATACAAGCAGAAATACAAGCTGATGTACAAGCAGATGTACATGAAAATGTAACAGAAGATACAACAGAAAATGCAACAGAGGATACAACAGAAAATACAGCTAAAACATACTGTCATAAAATCTACATTCAGGATGGACATGGTTCCGTAACGGCACTTGTAGAAAATTCAAAAATAACAGATACCTATACATACGATTCTTATGGTATAATGTTAAAGAAAACAGGAAATACAGATAATGATTATCTCTACACCGGTGAGCAGTACAATGAATCAACAGGTCTTTACTATCTAAGAGCAAGATATATGTCACCTGAAACAGGTACATTTACAACAATGGATACTTACGCAGGAACTCTTGATAATCCTGTAAGTCTTCATAAATACCTGTATGCAAATGGCAATCCTGTAATGTATACAGACCCAACCGGCAACTTCTCATTAATGGAGACAAGTGTTGCACAGGGAATCCAGGCAACAATTAATACAATAATTACACCTGGATTTAGTCTTCAGAAAATGCTTACACTTGCAAATCTTGCTGTGACAGCATATGATGTTGCTACAACAATACGAATGGTATTCTGTGGTGAAGCGACTGTTCTTGATGTTGCATTATGTATTGTAAAAGGACTTGTGGTACAGTCATTAATATCTTGTGTTGCAACTGCAGTATTTGGCGAAGCGGCAGCATTTATGCTAAAGTTAGTTGGTATAGGTCAGGATACATATGGATTAATTGAAGCAATAAAGAGTAAAGACCCAAAAGAGATTGTAATAGCAACAGTCCGACTTGCAGTATCTGTATTTACACTTAAAAGCCAGTGCTTTGCGGGTGACACATTAGTCAGTACAGAAGAAGGCAACAGACGAATTGATGAAATCAAACCGGGAGATAAGGTATTATCATATAATACTGAAACCGGTGAAAATGAGTTCCAGGAAGTTAAGAATGTATCAGTATCAAAAACAGATATACTGGTACACATAATAACAGATGATGGCAGAGACATAGAAACTACAATGTTCCATCCGTTCTATGTGAAGAATGAAGATGGTACAGGAGAGTGGAAAGCAGCCTCGAATCTTAAAGCAGGCGATGAACTTTTATCAGAAGATGGAAATAAAGTAAAAGTATCAGAAGTAAAAGTAGAAAAACTTGCAGAAGAGATAACAGTCTACAACCTTGAATTAGATGAAGTGCATACATATTATGTGGCTGGCGGAGTGCTGGTGCATAATTATTGTGAAGATCATCACATAGCATCAGATAAATCTAAAAAAAGTGGATATACTAGTGAATATGAAGCAATATTTGAATCTGCGGGTATGAGTTTGCAAGATAAAGAGAATATTGTGAGTTTGGAAGAACATAGAGGTGCACATACAAAGGCATATAAAGAATTTGTTCTTAAAAAATTGAAAGAGGCAGTTGAAAATAAAACTAGCATTGCTGATAGAAATGCGGCATTAAAGTTAGCTTTAGGTGAACTAAAAGAATTACTATTAAGGTATAATAGACTACCATATTCAGATGGAAAGAGTATTATCGAAGAATTAAGTAAATAAAATAATAGAGGTTTTTTTAAGCAAAATGCTATATGTCCATATGCAGTAAATAATGCATATGGACATTTTAAGGAGGTTTAAAATGGAAAAATTGGTTTGCAGTTGTGGCAGCTTTAATTTTATAGAGGAA
>NZ_JAOQJN010000018.1:0-7016 GCF_025567085.1 Bovifimicola ammoniilytica
ATTACAGGTATCAGTCCCAAGCCATTTAATATGGCATGTCCTAAATTCTTCCAGTTGAGTCTGTCAAGTGGTGACAATCCAAATGGATCTGTCAGCTTTATAGGGTTACCCTGGACATAACTGTATCTGTTAAGACTCTGGCTTACATTGATACTTCCATATACTACGTCCTGATTGATGAATCGCTTGATATTAATATTATAATATCTTGCTCTCATATAGTAAAGACCATTATCATCTGTCATTACGCCTAGCTGACCATTATATAAGAATGGTGTTATCTTAGTATCTCCACTTAGAACTTCACCGTAGGCACCATATTCATAGCTTTGGATTACATTTCCATTATTGTCGGTTAACTTTGTGGTACTTCCAATATTATTGTAATGATAGTATGTTGTACCATCCGTATCTTTATCTGATGATTTGTCCGATGATAAATCCTGTACTTTATTATCGGATGTTGTGCTGTCTGCTTCATCATCATTATAACTGTATATCAGACCATTGCCATATACATAGACTGTATGTATCTTCTTTCCGTCATTAGTTTTCTCATATGATTCTAATACCTGCGACATTTCGCCTGCCACATCTGTCACATATGTAATCTTTTTATCAGTTGTTGTTACTGATGTTCTTGTATTTTCGGCATCGTAGTCGTATGTTACATTTCCTGCACTGATAAGTCTGTTTCGGCTGTCATATGTAAGGTTACACATTTCACCATTCACAGGACCATATAACATATTTCCGTCTTTGTCATATTTTATCTTTTTATTATTATAGCTTATGAGACGGTTTGCACTGTCATATTCCATTTCTAATGAAGTAGTTACTGTTTCACCATCAGATGTTACGATGCTGTTACTTTCTGCTGCAAGTTTCAATGCTGTCTTGTTAATGCTATCTTGTTATTTTACTCTTAAAATATTTACTTCCATTTACAACACTCTTTACTATAGAATAAATCAACATCAACCGCTGCATCATACAATTCACTTATAGATGTCAACCTATCGTATTCTGAAATTGCCCTCATTGTTCCAATAAGTCCTCCATTAGACGGAGGCAATGTTCCATCCTTTGTTTTTTTTATTAACTGATTAACTACACTTTTAAATCTATACAAATATTCCTTTTTATCATCGCCTACTATAAGAATTGCTTTATCAATCTCTTCTATTAATTTTTTCATTTTTTTCAGTAAAATTTTTCTTTTATCTAAATTCATATAATTCAATCTCCTTTAATTTATAAAACTTCTAACTTCTTTTATCCATTTAGTATCAATTTGATTAAATAAATACTGAACTCCACCACCTGGTCTAGGATCTTCAATCAGCAACTGTTCTTTTGCAGTTCCTACCGCATATTTAACCTTTGTTCCTGCTGAAATTTTTGCAACTTTTACAGTATTCCTATTTCCCCAATTTTTCGATAACGCTAATCTGTTCATATATTCATTTAAAGTTGTAATATTATTTGCTTCATCATGACTTGTCCAATAACATAATGAAGCATCAGGTGCATCTGAACTATTTTCAGCAGAAAAACGCATTGTCTTCACAACAACAAGTGCCTTGAAAACAATGCGTTCTGCATCTTTGAAAAACAATATTCAGTTTTGCTTTCGGGTGTCCTTATGTTGAGATATAAATAAAATTATTGCAAAGCATCTCCAAATAACTTATCTACCAATAAATCAATATTATCAAATTCGTCCACTATTTCTCCAGACGGTTTGTCTAGTTCATAATATTTATTTGTCAATAAATCATACGTATACCAACTTGTATTACTGTCTCCAAAAAATATATATTTTCTCTGCCATTCATTCTCATGCCATACTCTATTGTTATCAATAAATCCGTTGATTGGCTGTTTAGGCTCATTATTCAATAGCGTTGAATCAATCCCATAGAGAATGAATCCATTAAATTCTAAACCATTCACTCTCTTTAATACATTTATGTAAGGATGTAAATATTCTTCACTAATGACGTCTCCTATCTCTTCTAAAAATCTCTGAATATCTTTTTCTGTTGCTCCATCATTTATTTCTTCTCCAAAAATAGCATTCATTTTCTTAATTTCTTGTAATTTTTTATTCCACATTTCTATCCTCCCTAATGTGTTATTGGATATATATTTCCGTTAGGTTATGGCCATGCAACCACTATTATATCACCTTCATTCATATCTTTCATAACACTGTTTTGATAATTTGTTAACACTTTATGGTATGGCTCATTTTGTATCAGTACCATATTACTAAAATCGTTTGTTCCTCCTCCGTCTAATGGAATTTTATGATGTACTTGCCAACCTGTTGGAACATATCCATTCTGTATTTTTAGTATATCAGCTTCCATAAACCCTGCGCTCCTTAAATACTCTGTTTGTTTTCCCATATCCATCAAAAAGTCTTTACGCACACTTGTATTAAATTCACTTCTTAGTTGACTTAATCCTGATGAACTACGTTTTTTTAATGTAATATCTTGTACATTAACATTATTTAAAGTAACATCCTCTCCTCTTAATTTTCCTGTAAACGAAGAGCCACTGCCACTCTCGCAACCATTCTTATCCGCAAAGAACTGCAAATTACATTCCAACAGTGGTTCTTTCTTTGCTTTCTTACCCCATTTACTTCCAGCACTGTCTCCCACCACTTTCTTCAATTCTTTTGAAGATGATAGCAGGTTCTTTCCACTTGTTGCTGCCGTAAATGCGTTTATTCCAAATGACACCAGATTCTTAGCTGTATCTTCTGAGAATAACTTGCCATTTATCATATTTTTGACTATCGCTTTGGCATTGTTAACGCCTCCGATTGCCGCCTGTGTAAATGTTGCCGCGTTACTTACCACCTTGCATACTGTACTTACTATTTTAGCTACTGTGGTTATTTTCGCTGCTGTCATTATTCCCGAAGCAATATTTCCTATCATCGGTAATGCCGACATCATCGACAACGCTGCCATTCCATATTTGCTATAAATTTTTAATCATTAAAACGACAGTCACATTTAAAACAGCAAGGACAATAAGAAAAACCATTCTTGGTTATATAGATTTGTATTAAATTTATCACTTATAACACTTCTTTAGCAACAAATCGTTAATAGGTGTGTTAAAATCAACTTATTTGAACTTAATATTCAATTTTGATTTTTTGTATCCTTATATTCACTCAACATATGAATTGTGTCCTAGAAAGATTTCTAAATTAAACTCTACAAATAATTCGACTTCATAGGAGGTATTTTGATTAATTTAAAACCCATAATTAATTATTTAAGTAGTGGACATTCTTAAATAGAAACATAATTAAATATTATATTTCATCATAAGCATCGCCTAAATAATTAAAATTATCATCTAGCCAGTATAAATTTTTACCTTGATTACTATACAATTGTGATACTAATTCTGTAAAATTTAGTGCAACAATGCCACATTCTCCAACCACACCATGTCTATCCCAAAAACTATCGTAGCATTTTCCTAACCTTTCTTTTGCCAAATCAATAGTGATATAATTATTTTGGTTATCTTTACCAATAATATACCACTCTGATGATATATCTCCCTCACAAAGTTCACCGACGATAATTGGGTTTGCTAATACCATTTCTTCTGGGCTTACAATCGTAAACCCAAACTCACTATCAACAAAGAATGAAACACCTCCACAATTCTCATAAAACACTTTTAAATCATTAGGCAAATCAACTCCTTCCTTTAGGACTGGTAAACCACAAGGATTATATACAATACATCCTTGAGTATTTCTAATTTTATTAAGCAACTTCAAAATATCCATTACTAATTCCTTTCTAATCCATAAATATAACAATTAAATTCTCTATAATAATCATTTCTCGCAGATAAAGGAACATTTGCCGCATCAAACATTCTTTCCGACAAATCTTGCACTTCTTGTGGTAACACACTTGTCCAATCAACCTTTCCGCCTACTTTTTTACCAGTTTTCTCATACAACCAATCTCTATATACTGATTTTGTAGCTGCATGTTGTTCTGGTGTTAATGCTATTGTTGTAGATTTACTTGCCCTTGATTTATAACCATCAATATTATGGGTTGCCCATATATCCAAAACTCCATGATGATTTTCTAATCCAGGAGTTTTATCTCCATATTCAACAATATCAAATACTTGTGACTCGCCGCCACTCTTATCCGCAAAGAACTGCAAATTACATTCCAACAGTGGTTCTTTCTTTGCTTTCTTACCCCATTTACTTCCAACACTGTCTCCCACCACTTTCTTCAATTCTTTTGAAGATGATAGCAGGTTCTTTCCACTTGTTGCTGCCGTAAATGCGTTTATTCCAAATGACACCAGATTCTTAGCTGTATCTTCTGAGAATAACTTGCCATTCATCACATTCTTGACTATCGCTTTGGCATTGTTAACGCCTCCGATTGCCGCCTGTGTAAATGTTGCCGCATTACTTACCACCTTGCATACTGTACTTACTATTTTAGCTGCTGTGGTTATTTTCGCTGCTGTCATTATTCCCGAAGCAATATTTCCTATCATCGGTAATGCCGACATCATCGACAGCACTGCCATTCCATACTCACCGTCGTGTGCATACCATATGGCATTGGCTATATCAAATGCCTCTCCGATTACAGGTATCAGTCCCAAACCATTTAATATGGCATGTCCTAAATTCTTCCAGTTGAGTCTGTCAAGTGGTGACAATCCGAATGGGTCTGTCAGCTTTATAGGATTACCCTGGACATAACTGTATCTGTTAAGACTCTGGCTTACATTGATACTTCCATGTACTACGTCCTGATTGATGAATCGCTTGATATTGACATTATAATATCTTGCTCTCATATAGTAAAGACCATTATTATCTGTCATTACGCCTAGCTGACCATTATATAAGAATGGTGTTATCTTAGTATCTCCGCTTAGAACTTCACCATAGGCACCATATTCATAGCTTTGGATTACATTTCCGTTATTGTCGGTTAACTTTGTGGTACTTCCAATATTATTGTAATGATAGTATGTTGTACCATCTGTATTTTTATCTGATGATTTGTCAGATGATAAATCCTGTACTTTATTATCGGATGTTATACTGTCTGCTTCATCACCACCATCATCAATATAACTGTATATCAGGCCATTGCCATATACATAGACTGTATGTATCTTCTTTCCGTCATTAGTTTTCTCATATGATTCTAATATCTGCGACATTTCTCCTGCCACATCTGTCACATATGTAATCTTTTTATCAGTTGTTGTTACTGATATTCTTGTGTTTTCGGCATCGTAGTCGTATGTTACATTTCCTGCACTGATAAGTCTGTTTCGGCTGTCATATGTAAAGTTACACATTTCACCATTCACAGGACCATATAACATATTTCCGTCTTTGTCATATTTTATCTTTTTATTATTATAGCTTATAAGACGGTTTGCACTGTCATATTCCATTTCTAATGAAGTAGTTACTGTTTCACCATCAGATGTTACGATGCTGTTACTTTCTGCTGCAAGTTTCAATGCTGTCTTGCTAGCAGTATCCAGTACAGGTAATGTGTAATTGCTATCCTCTGTTAAACCATTGGTTGTTTCAAATTCATTTTTAACCGATGTATCGACTGTTGATTTGTCTGATGTATCAGCTGTTACATCTACAACACCTACGATATTTCCTCTGACATCGTATTTATAATGATATTCGTTGATGACCTCACCTGTGGCGGTTTTTATGTCCTTTTTAGAGATCAGTAAACCAAGCTCATTGTATTCACAATGCTCTTTTGTTCCGTTTGGTCTTTCTGTATCTGTCAGATTTCCTGTTTTATCATATTTATAGTAAGTTACTCTGCCTTTGCTGTCTGTTACTGTCGCTATCTGACCGCTTGCATAGTATGTATAGCGGATTATTTCTCCACCTGGATATGCTATTGTAAGTATATTGCCTAATTCATCATAGCCGTATCTGATTGTTTTGCCATTTGCATCAGTTACTGTTTTAACATTTTCTATGTTGACTCTTGCTAAATTTATATTTAAAATATTCTAATTCTACGTCATTCACATATTTCAAATTTTTTATTTTTTTCATTATATGCCAATGGTTTAACATTTTGAATCCTAGACAATATAAATTTACATTTTATAAAATCATTATTCTTACTCTGTATATTAATTTCATATAAATTTTGTTTATATACAACAGATATTTTAGATATTATAAAAGGTAATCTGTAAACTTTCGAAGATATTTCCTTAATCCCCCAAAAATCAATCTTAACATATACTTTTTCCCATTCTTTCCATTTATTAGGTGGATATTTTACATTTTGATTAACTATTATATCTAATGACATTCTGCCTGCCATAATTTCACTTCTTGAATACTCGACTTCCGAATTTACAAAATTAAAATCATCCCCAAAAATATTAGTTAATATAAACCCATTTTCTATACCATTTGTCATAACATTTTCTCCATAATTATTATTTTTTAAGTAGATTAGCCTTATTTTTTCCAATTGTATTCTGAATTAAAATAATAATGATTTTTTGTACCTTTTACCGTTCCAGTTTTTATATTTGTTTCTGGTCTAACATTAAAATGGGCTGTCTGATTTCCTATTCCATTACTGTATTTATGTCCATACGAATGATCCTGTATATAAACATACTCTATAAAATTGCCAGCGCCATCAGTCTTATTATTGACCTTATATTTCATTTCTCTAGACATTATTATTTTTCCATTATTTACTATTGGATTGTTAAATTCATCTAACAACATTACCATCTGTTGGCTTTCTGGATGTTGAGATTTATTTATTCCTAAATCATTTTTTATTTGATTTAAAGCCTCCTTTCTCGAACTACAACCATTCTTCTTCCCAAAGAACTGCAAATTACATTCCAACAGTGGTTCTTTCTTTGCTTTCTTGCCCCATTTACTTCCAACACTGTCTCCCACCACTTTC
>NZ_JAOQJN010000019.1:0-3881 GCF_025567085.1 Bovifimicola ammoniilytica
TTGCCTGTTGCATCTTCTACTGCAATAAGATTATCTGCACCATCATACTCATATTTTGTCACATTTCCATTTCTGTCTATCTGCTTAGAAACTCTGCCTCTCTTGTCATATTCTGTCTGTTCCTTTGTTCCATCCGGATAGATTTCTGCAATCTGCCTGTCGTTGTCATCATATTCATATTTAAATATGTTTCCTTTTGCATCTTTGGTTTTAACTAACTTTGAACGGTTATTGTATGTAAATGTTGTAACATTTCCATATGCATCTTTTATGGATGTATTTCTATTCATGTTATCATATGTGTATTCTGTTACTCCACCTGAAACACTTGTAAATGTTAATACATTTCCATTTGCATCATATGTATATTTTTCCTTTGTTCCATCAGCATATGTCTTAGTTGTCAGTCTGTTAAGTACATCATATTCCATTGATACAGTAATTCCATATCTGTCAGTTGCCTTTATGTTATTACCATTTTTATCATATTCAAATGTTTCACTTGTTCCGTCAGAATATGCAGCATATGTTAAATTATCTTCACTATCATATGTGTACTCTGTTCTAAGTCCATCTGATGAAACCGCAGCAGTTACATTATTCTTATAATCATACTCATAAGTTGTAACCATTCCCGTATTACTAATCTTAGATGTAATATTTCCTGCCTTGTCATATACATATCTTGATGTGTATTCTTTCTGTTCACCGTTTTCTGTTCTTGTTACAGTAACACCTATGCATCTGTTTTTCTCATCATATTCATATGTAGTAGAATTCTGGTTTCCATCCTCTAATGAAATAAGATTACCATTTTCATCATATTTAAGTTTTTTAACCTGACCAATTTCATCTGAAATTGATGAAAGTTTTCCGTCTTTTTCGTATGTTAAATCAGTTTTATTTCCAAGGGCATCAGTCATCCCGGTTATATTTCCCTTTGAGTCATAATCCATACTTACTAAAAGTTTATCGTCTGCTTTTATGCTGTTGACAATGTTTAAATCATTGTATTTAAGCTCTTCTTTCGTTCCATCCGGTAAAATAAGAGTTTTGAGATTACCATCCTTGTCACGCTCATACTTTGTGACATTACCATTCGCATCTGTTGATTCAATAAGTTTATTATCAGTATCATATTTATTTGTAGTTGAATTGCCAAGAGCATCAACTGTCTTAATCACATTTCCATTGTCATCATAATAAAATACTGTTGGATTGCCATTTCTATCTCTGACAACTTCCATTTTTGCATCAATATCGTGTTCATACTCGATTCTGTTTCCGTTAGAATCTACAGTTGCTTTAAGTCTGCCATTTTCATCATATTCATTTCTTGCAACAGGTTTTCCTGATGGATCAAGTATTTCTGTAAGATTATGGTCATCATCATATGAATAAATAATATCTCTTCCGGCATAATCAGTTGTTAATACAAGATCACCATTATCATCATAACCATATTTTATGGAATTGATTACATTATTCTTACTGTCTGTTTCTGTTGCACTAATAATTCTGCCTTTACTGTCTCTTGTAAAATTAATTCCATAACCATCTGAATGTGTAAATCCATTTTTGCTGATATTTACAACATTTCCATTTGCATCAGATGCTTTTGTAAGGCCTTTTGCAGGAGAAAGATACATCTTTGTTCCTTCTTTTGTAGTAAGGACAAAGTCCTGTATATCAAGTAAATTTATATCTTCAAAATATAAATTACTTCCCTGTAAAAATGCGGTATTATCGCCATCAATTTCAAGTGTCTTTGTCTTATCAGTTTCACATACAAATTTTATCTGAACCTGATCTATTGGAACCCATGCTCTTTGATCCGGTAACAATTTCAGACTGAATTTATCACTTGTTCCATCACCATAGGTTACTGTAATATCATGGTTTAATGTCTGTTCAATGTAATAAGATGTAGAAAGTTTACTGCCTTTTTGAACCTGGTTATAACCTTCATATAATGGATTACTAAGTGTAATTTTTACACTCTGCATTCCAAGACTCCATCCATATCCAAAGTCACTAAAAGATTTATTTCTGCTGTCATAATTTCTATTTACCTGTAATGGTACACCTGACACATTTGAGCTGATATCTGTAAATCCTAAAGCCATATTTCCAACTTTAAGATTACCTGTTACATTAATTATTCTTTCAGTTGTTGACCTGTTGCCACCGTTATCAACTGCTGTAAGTTTTAATGTATAGCTTCCGTTCATAAGCATTGTTGTGTCAAGTTCTCCGACTTTTCCATTTTCAATGCTTTCGTATCCTTTTGCTATCTCTACATAATCNTCTTTAACCGTACCTATGATATCTGTTTTTGTTTTTAAGTCACTATCTGCTTCAGGTGTTATAAATTCTGCTGTTGGATGAATGTTATCACTTCTGTCAAAGAATCTAATCTGCTTTGTAACTGATTTCAATTCTCCATCTACCATTGCTGTAAATGTGACATTGGCAAGACCTGCCTCATTCTTTGTAACTGATACCTTTTTACCATCTAACGTTACATCTGCATCATCAGAGGTAACACTTATGTCTGCCGTATTCTTTGGATAGGAAATATATCCTGCCACAGTATCACCTGCATTTGCAATTGTATTTGCAAATACTAATGCAATTTCCTGATTTTCATTATTTCCGCCTATATTTGTTCTTCCATCTTCATACACCGTAAATGTATATGTTGTAGTTCTTGTATTTCCTGCTTCGTCCTTTGCAACTACTTTTACCTCATATTCACCCACACTATATTCCGGGAATTCATATGCTGCAATCTCGGCATTATCTATATTGGAATTTCCTGTTGCAATAACTACTTCATCAATAACTTTATTATCTTCTTTTTTGCCTGTAGTTACTTTATATTCTTTTAAATGTTCGTCTGTAATTGAACCTGTAAGCTTAATTTTTAAAACCTTATTTTCAATTACTGCATCTAAATCAGCTAAAATATCCGGTGCTGTTTTATCATCATTTTCAACAAAATGTCCTGCTGTGTATGTAAATTCTGCTTTTGAAACACAGGTATTTCCGGCCGCATCTATGGCTGATAATTCCACCTCATATGTTCCATCTGATAAACCTTCTGTTGAAATAGTTCCAAGTTCTGCATTTTCTACATTTTCATAGCCTTTGACAATAATAATTTTTACTGACTCATTTGCCTTATTGAAATACGTAAGTGTATATTCTGAAAGCTTTGTTTCATCCGATACTGAACCCTCAATTACAATATTTTTATTTTCTGCATCTAATGCTATTTTTGTAAATGCTGTAACCGGAGGAATCTTATCAGCTTCTTCTTTTTCTACTGTTATGTTGAAGCTTACTTCTGCTGTTAAGCCCGCTTCATCTTCTGCTGTAATTCTATAACAGTAGACACCTTCCTCAAGTTCGTCTGTATTAATTGTTCCAATAACAGCGTTTACAATTGCTTCACTGCCTTCTGCTACGAGAACTTCTTCGCTATTTTCATCACCTGTTTTTGTTCTTGTAACTTTATAGCCCTTAAGTTTTCTGTCATCAGTAATTGAACCTTTTATTTCTACAATTCCTGATATAATGCCATCTTTAGGTTCTGTAATAATAATTTCCGGAGGAGTAACATCTCTGTTATCTATTACAGTAATTGTTTTTGTTTCGGTTGTGACATTTCCTGCAATATCTGTAGCTATCGCTGAAATAGTAATAACACCGGCTTCATTTGCTTTAAGCTCGTATCTGTTATATCCACTTCCGATTACATCATCATTGCATTTTATTTCAAAAGTAGAAATACCAAAATTATCTTCAGCATATCCCTCAATATAAACTGATTCGCCTATATTTACTTCTGTTTTGCTTACACTTAATGTTACCTTTGG